>JAKVAZ010000002.1:0-226525 GCA_022447225.1 Fuerstiella sp.
CGCCTGTTTGTGGTCACAATCGTGATGCGGGCAGTGCGGGGGGTTATCAGTTTCCGCTATTCTGATCGACAGCCTCGCACAACTGAAGCTTGACCCTGTTTTCTTCACTCATTAATCGGGCCATGCTTTGCGATTGAGGTGACAAGACGGAGTCCTGCTGGTGCTGCTGGTCTGCCGGCAGACGGATGACGGTTGCCGTGAACGGTGGGTTTGAACTGCAATGATCTGTCAATCCCAGTGCGTTGGCTGATCGAGTTGTCACCATCGGCAGGAGGTCGGCTGCTGATACATCTTTGGTGCGCGATGCCAGGAATTGAATTTCTTTCCAGATTGACAGGTCCGGATTTGAGCTGCGTCCGTCGGTTCCCAGGATGACTGTCCCGCCGGCCGCCTGAATCTGCTGCCACGGGTGAGGGGCATGACCAAAATAGTGGTGAGTGCGCGGGCAGTAAACGACCGCGATCTGAGGATGCTGACCCAGAAACGCAATTTCTGTGTCGGTCAGATAATTGCAGTGGACGGCCAGGGCGCGAGGCAGTTCTGCCAGCTTTTCCAGGTAACGCATCACGGTGCTGCCGCGGGGCAGTATATCAGGATCCCACAAATCCATTTGTCTGAGAAATTCGACGAATCGTCCGGTACCCGTATCGAGCAATTCCAGTTCGTCGGTGGTTTCTGCCAGGTGCATGGCAAGCGGTGCGGAATGAGAGGCACAGGTATCCACAGCAGCTTCGAACAGCTCCGGGTTGACACTGTACGGGGCATGCGGACTTACACCCGCCTGGACCGAACCTGACTTGGTGGGATTACTCAGTTGATTGAGATGGTCATTCATTGTGGCAATTCGGTCCGGGATCTGGTCCGGCAGCAGGCCAATCAGTTCCCGAAAACTCACCACTTCCACGGACGGGTCACGCAGCAGTTCGACGGCGTGGTCGGACGTGGTGATTTCGCCAATGGCGGTGACCGCATGACGGTGGCATTCGGTGAGGCCCGTGCGAATGCCGTCACTGGCAGCGGTACTGTGTTCAATCCTCCAGCGTATCACCGACCAGACCCAATCCGGAAACGGGACTGCCGGGCCGATTGGTTCGTGCAGGGTTGAGAATTCCAGGTGTGTGTGTGCATTCAGCAGAGCGGGGATCACGGCCACCGGAAGGATCCGGTCGATCTCATCGGCTGGCACCGATGAATGGTCGACAGGTTGTCCACCGCAGTATCTGATGCGGACATTTCGGACCGGTGGCCGATTCGGCGGGTACCACCAGGCAACATCGATGGTTTGTTCATCGGATGCAGGGGCATTCCAGTCTTCAGCTGCTTGCCGGGCAAGACTGCGGAGATGAGACGATCGAGTCATACTCAGGCGCTCAGTGCAGTTTGAGGCTGGCGATTCCCACGATTGCCAGCAATGCCGATCCAATCCAGAAGCGAGTCACGATCTTGATTTCGTGGTCACCACGAAACAGGAAGTGATTGTGTAACGGACTGCAGAGTATCAGCCGGCGTCCGGTGAGATGAAACCAACCGACCTGAAAAATCACACTCAGCGTTTCCAGCACGAATATTCCTCCCACGATCACCAGTAATGCTTCCTGACGAATAATGAGAGCCGACAGTGCCAGCAAACCACCGATGGGCAATGATCCTGCATCGCCCATGAACACCTGTGCCGGATAACAGTTGAACCACAGAAACCCCAGCATGGCGCCCACCATGGCACCCAGGATGATGGTGAGTTCTCCGGCCCCGCTGATGTACGGAATCATCAAATAGTCGGCCATGACTCGATGACCGCACAGATAGGTGAGTGCGACAAACGCCGATCCGGCAAAGATGGTGCAGCCGGTGGCGAGTCCATCGAGTCCATCGGTGAGATTCACGGCATTGGAGGTACCAACCAGTACCAAAATTCCCCATCCGATGAACCACGGTCCCAGAGCGATTGCCGCATTTCCCAGCGGCCAGACCAGTGAGGTGCCAAGTGTTTGATGTCTTTGTTCCAGCCAGATCAGCACCACCGCCACCGCTGCCACGAACAGCTGACCCGTGAGTTTTTGGCGGACGGTGAGACCTTTGAGTGTTGTGGTCAGTTTGGTCCAGTCGTCGAGTGCTCCCAGTCCCGTCAAAGACACCAGAACAAAAATGCCGGTCAGCACATAGCGACTTGACAGATCGGCCCAGATGAGTGACGAGAAAAGGACGGCGGCCATTACGAAGACGCCCCCCATTGTGGGAGTGTCATTCTTGTCGGCCTGCAGTTCATCCAGCCGTTCGGAGTCGCTGTGAACCCGCTCTCGAAACCGTGTTTTTAGCAGCCGGATGGCGACCGGTCCCAGGACCAGAGCCAGTAGAAACGCCGAGAAGCTGGCAGCTGCCGTGCGCGCAGTCAGATAGACATGGGAATCACCCGTCGTGCGGGATTCCAGTTCCTTCAGCAGGGGGCTGAACGACTGCACAAACCACAGAAACATAGGAAATTAAAAGCGGTATCGCACAGGAGGCAGGGAAATCGGGCAAGAACGCCCGGAGTTTGACGAAATCCGGATATTGCCGATACCCCAACTGCCAGCCGATGAAACACGACAATGGTCGGAATCCGGTTGCCGGCGATTAACGACGGATGGCCCACAGAGCCTCAAACGTACGCAGATAAATCGTTCCGTTGGCGATGACAGGAGAAGCGGACATGTCTTCGCCGATTTCGTTCTGAGCTGCGATTTCGAATTTTCTTCCGGCTTTGACGACAGTGATTTTTCCGTCGCGGGCTGTCAGATAAAGATGTCCGTCGGCGTACAGAGGAGAGGCGCGGTGACGGTTGTCGTGGGTTCGCTTCATGTAGATTTCTTCGCCCGTTTGACGGTCGAGGGCCAGCAGGATTCCGTTTTCGCGGCAAAGGTAAACGGTGTCCCCGTGAATCAGTGGCGAAGGGACATCCGGGGTGTTTCTGTTCCGGACCCAGAGAATGTTGTCCTGATTCCCGGCCAGATCACCGCTTCCATCTGCCCGGATTGCATAGACCGGGCCATTTTTGGCTGTCGGACACACGATGATTCCGTCGGCAGCTCCGGTTGAGGCGACGAATCGAAGTGTCGGGTGATAGGGACGTTGAGGATCATCACGCGGATTAAGACCACCCAGTCGCCAGACTTCGCTTCCGTCGTCCGGAGAATACGCCACGGTGTAGTCGGCTCCGTGCGTGATCAGATAGGTCAAACCTCCGAAGTCGTACAGCATGGGGGAGGCATAAGAGTGTTCATTTTCCTGGGAGGCGCCGGTGACCCGGTCCACCTGCCACAGGTGATCTCCGCTGTTCGCATCGATCGCGGCTACCACGGCTTCCTGTGTGTCAGGATTTCCGTCGCCATGAATCATCTGCAGAAACAGTCGGTCCTCATGAAGCACCGGGGTTGCCGACATTCCGAAAGCGATATCGAATTTGCCGTATCGGTCCTGGAGGTCCAGTTTCCAGACGAGTTTTCCTTTGGTGGTAAAACAGGCCAAATCGCCGGTAGCCATACAGCACCAGACGAAGTTTCCGTCGCTGATTGGTGATGGCGACGCTGAGTTGCCTTCGTCTCCGCGGGCGTCTTTGTTTCCTCGGCCAACTTCACGACGCCACTGCTCCTGACCGTCTGTACCCACACAGATCAGCAACAGACTTTCACCATCAATCGAGGTCACAAAAACCTGATCATCCCATACGGCTGGTGTGGCACCGGCCGGTCCCGGCAGCGCTAACCGCCAGGCAACGTTGATGTCCCGCGACCAGTTGATCGGAAGATTGGTTTCCGTGGAAATGCCGTTGCTGGTGGGACCACGCCACGATCCCCAGTTATCTGCCACGGCCGTTTGAAGAATGATTGTCAGCGTCAGGACTGCACTCAGGTGGTTCTTGAGTTTCATGAGAGACATCGATCGCTGTGAAAAATGAAAATCAATGGTTTGAAGGGGAGGGGGAAAACCGAATCCTCCTTCACAGGCAACAGATTATCAGTGCCTGCAGGGAAATCACAACAAACAGCGGATGATTCCTGCGGGTCCGCTTTCGATCAGCTGCTGCCGAATCATTTCGGCCGTGTTGAAAGAGAAAAAGTTCTGTCGTCCGGCAATCACTGATTGCCGGACATTCAAGGGTTGCCTGGTGGAACCAGCACGATCGCCCGGCCACAACTATTGCCCGGCCACATGGAGTCTGTTCAGGAACCGTTGCATGTCCGGGGGCCAGGACGTGTGAAAGTCGAGGATCCGACTGGTTTTCGGATGTCTGATTCGCAGGACAGAGGCGTGCAGCGCCAGTCGTGGTGAGCCACTGCTGTCTTCCAGCGGAGCATTCATTGGGCCGCGATATTTGATGTCGCCGCAGACCGGATGTGCCAGTTCCGCCAGATGAATTCGGATTTGATTCGTTCGTCCTGTTTCCAGCGTACATTCCAGTTCACTGTGTTGGCCCAGTTTTCTTAAGGTTCGAATGTGGGTCACTGCCTGTTGGCCGATCGACATGTCGGAAGTGCTGCCTCGAAGCCCGTCGCCTCGATTCCGGATGAGCTGTGAGGTCACGGTTTGGTCGGTCACGGTTCCGGGAATGATGCACAGGTACTTGCGGACGGCCTGATGTTCAGCGAATTGACTGATAATCTGCTGCTGGGCCTGCTCGTTTCGGGCAAACACGACCAGACCACTGGTATCCCGATCGATTCGGTGGACCGACAACAGTCGCGGCAGCTTTTGACGCAATCGCTGTCCGGTCCGGTGAGCAGCGTGTCTGGCAATCAGTCGAGCGACCGATTCATCCAGCGTTGGTTGTGCTCGACGACGTGACACAGACCAGTTGAGCTCGGCAGGACGGCGCAGCGTGGTCATCCCGGACGGTTTCTCTGCAATCACCAGTTGGTGATCGACATACCGTACCGTGACATCGTCATCGGTGGCCGGTGGTGTCAGTGGCTGACCGCAGACCTGAATCGTTTCACCAGATGTCAGTGTGCGACCTTCATCGATACACAGGACTCCATTGATTGCGATCAGTCGCGCCCGCAGCAGACGGCGCACTTCTTTCCATGATTTTCCCGGCATGTGCTGACGTAATTCAGCCAGGATTTTTCCCGGTTGTTCCGCTTTAATTTTGAACTGCAGTTCAACGGGTGGCACGGTCAGCAGTCTGTACAAACAGTAGGGAATCGCAGGCGGTGACGACCAAACGTTATCGCAGCGACCATTCAGATGTGTGATTCGGTGTTACCGGGGTTGTTCAATGATCCCTGCTGTGACTGGCGGGTCTGGCGATTGGAGATCGATGAGTTTTTTGCTGAGGACGCAGTGGAACTTCGATGGTACCAGGTTCGGAGACAGTTGAATTGCAGGGATGCTCATTCGAACCAAATCAACGGTGTTCACAGGTTGCCGCCCTGATGTATTGCACATGTTGATGGTTTGCGGATGCTTTTCTACCTGGTCACGCAGGTGAGCTCAAGAAACCCCGAATGATTTCGTTTACGAGTGTTATACAAAGACACGGGTTCAGGTACTGAATGCATGCTGTGGTTTCTGTTTTGAATCGGTATTCCTGACGGAGACTGGTCTTGGCTCGGTCTCCACATGGGGGTTAAAACACTCCAAAACCGAGTGCTGCAGCAGTCAGCACCATGATTCGGCATTTTTCGGTCCAGGAGACTGATCGTGAAACGTTTGGCCATTGTTGGCGTCGATACATTCGTCGGGTCTTCGGCGATGATTTATTTCGACGGTACGCGCGAGGTGAGTGGTGTACAGCTTACCGAACAAACGGCTGTTTCGGATCTCTGTCGCAGCTGTTCGGACATGATCGTGTGTGGAGACGCTTCCCTGTCATCGTGGGACGAAGCGTTTGGTTGCTTTCAGCGGGATCGTAAACTTATTCCGGCGTATTGCAGGATGGCTTCGGAGGCCGGCGTCCGTGTCGTGTATATATCCAGCGATGCGATCTTTGGAGGTCCTTGGGTGTTTCACGATGATCATAGTCCGCAGATTCGAGATGCGCCTGTTGCCCGTCAGCTGCAGTCGATTGAACAGATTGTGCTGAAGAATTCAAGGAACCTTGTGATTCGTACGAATGCAATCGCGGATGTGAGTGGTTCATGGCTCAATCAGCTTCGGCAGTCGTTCCAGGCAAAGATTCCTCAGCGTCTGCTGGCAAATCAATTTGCCACGCCTCTGGCTGCCAGTCGGTTCTCACTGCTGCTTGACCACATCCTGCAGACCGATGCTGCCGGAGTCGTGCATCTGGCCGGAGCAGAACGGTTGAGTCCCTGGAATTTTGCCACACAGTTGGCCCGGGCAGAATCGGTGAGTGTTCAGTGTGTGGCTCCGTTCATCGCACAGGAGCCTCGGGAACAGTCGTTACGCTGTTCGCGCGCCCGGCAGGAATTCCGGCTGCGCATGCCAACACTCAGCCAAACCATTACGGAACTCACGATGTCGCCAGCTTCCAGTCGTCGGGTTGCTTAGCGTTGTCCCGGCCACATTGTCAGGGTCCGAATCGTGCAGCATACACTTCTGAAGCCCGGCCTTCGCCAGGAAGCCAGGCTTCAGTTCGCTCTGACCAGACTTCGTCTGCATCATCGGTTTATCGTCGATCTTTATGTCCGAGTTCCGTAGGATATGTGTGATCCACAGTCTGCCTGCTCGTGATCATTGCTACGATAAGGAATCTGATGAGACCCATGTGCCTGCTGCTGGTCTGGACGCACGCGTCCCTGTTTTTGGCTTACGCTGAAGCCACAGTCATTCGGGTTGGTATGATCGGTCTGGATACCTCGCACAGTGTTGCATTCACCAGACTGATCAATGCAGATGATGATGAAACACTGGCGGAAATACGGGTTGTCGCCGCTTATCCTCACGGTTCGCCGGACATCCGCAGCAGTGTTTCACGGATTCCCGTGTTCACGGCAGAAATGAAAGAGTTGGGGATTCAAATCACTCAGGACCTACAATCCCTGATTGATCAGGTTGATGCCGTGCTGCTGGAAACTAACGATGGCCGACCGCATCTGGAACAGCTTGTTCCGGTGCTCAGGGCCGGCAAACCGTGTTTCATTGACAAACCGCTTGCCGGTTCGCTTACTGATTGTCTGGCAATATTTGAGCTGTCGCGGCATTACGGGGTTCCTGTGTTCTCGTCATCATCGCTGAGATACACCAGGAAGACTCAGGCCGCTCGCCATGGGTCTCTCGGAGAGATCACGGGCTGTTCCACCTGGTCTCCCTGTACTCTGGAAAAGACACATCCGGATCTATTTTGGTATGGAATTCACGGCGTGGAGAGTCTGTTCACTGTCATGGGCACCGGGATTTCCACGGTTACACGTGTGCAGACGGATGACTGCGAACTGGTGACCGGAGTCTGGAACGACGGACGCATCGGTACTTTTCGCGGATTGCGTTCCGGCAACCGAGGATATGGTGGCGTCGCATTTGGTACAACGAAAACGGGAAGCATAGGCAGTTATGACGGTTATGAGGGGCTGGTTGTCGAGATTGCAAAATTCTTTCGCTCTGGTGAAGTGCCGATTGATCCAGGGGAAACGATCGAAATCTATGCATTTATGGAAGCTGCAGACGAGAGTAAGCGTCAGGGATTTGTTCCGGTTTCCGTTCGCCGTGTCATTGATCAGGCGACGGTCGAAGCGGCTGCCAGAGTTCAGGCACTCACTGCAGAACCTTAGTTATGTCGGTGCGTTCAGTGATTGATCGAATCCGGAAAAATCTGTCGCTGGTGATTGTCTGACAGGAGTTAATTTCAGAAACGAACTGATGAGTATCTTTGTGAACCCGAACTCTGCTTCCACCGTGACTGCGTTTAAACGGCATTTGCTGCTTTTTATTCTGTTGTTTTCGTGTATGGCTCGGTCGGCACCGGGATTCAGCCAGAGTCCTGAAGAAGAGTTTTTCGAAACGAAAATCCGTCCCCTGCTGGCAGAACATTGCTACTCCTGTCATTCGACAAAGGCAGAAAAATTGCAGGCAGGCCTGTACCTCGACAGTGCTGTCGGGGCCACCAGGGGTGGTGACAGCGGGCCGGCAATCGTTCCGGGAAAACCCGACGAAAGTCTTTTGATTCGTGCGGTTCGCTACGAAGAGAATGAAATGCCGCCGGATCGGAAACTGTCCGATGCTGAAATCGCACTGCTGACTCAATGGGTCGAAGCCGGGGCACCGTGGCCGTCAGCCGAACCGATCGAATCAAACACTGTGAACGGAGAATACGACTGGAACCATTTCCGAACGGAGCACTGGTCCTTTCGGCCTGTTGCACGTGCTGAGCCACCAAAAGTAAACAATACCTCGTGGCCACTGGGGTCGCTGGATCATTTTATCGCCGCTCGTCTTGAAGCGACCGGGCTGAGCCCGGGAGCCCCGGCGGCGTTGCCCGTTCTGGTCCGCCGTATTTACATTGATCTGACGGGACTGCTGCCGACGCCTGATCAGGTACAGGCTTTTGTTTCGGCTGCCGGTGTCGACCAGCAGGCCGCTGTGAGCGACCTGGTGAATCGACTGCTTGATTCGCCGCGTTACGGGGAACGCTGGGGCAGACACTGGCTGGACGTGGCTCGTTTCAGTGACGGCCTTGGTGGATTCAGCAATCCAAGGGCTGCCACGGCCGCCTGGCGTTATCGCGACTGGGTTGTTAAGGCCTTCAATGATGACATGCCCTACGACAGATTTCTGAAACTTCAGATTGCCGGAGATTTACTGGAAGGTCAGCAAGGGGCCGTGGCCACCGGATTTTTTGCGCTGGGGCCGGCCTACAAGTCCGACGGAGGGGATCCGGACAGTGTCGCCCAGGCAAAAGGTGAAACACTTGACGATCGTATTGACACACTCTCGAGAGGACTGCTTGCGCTCACCGCTTCCTGTGCCAGGTGTCATGATCATAAATTTGATCCGATTCCACAGCAGGATTATTACTCGCTGGCGGGCATCTTCAATAATACTGAAATTCACGATTTTCCCCTGGCACCATCGGAAGTCGTTGAGGACTGGAATCGGAAGACCAAGGAGATTGATGACGTCAGGAAACAGGTGGGGGATCTCAGGAGGCGTGCGAGGAAAGAAAAACGTCAACTGAATGAGCATGAGCAGGCCCAAAAAAAACAGCTGCAGGATCAAGAGGAACAATTGAAGGCGGCGCTTCCTCCCAAGTACCCTGTCATGCATATTCTGCAGGACACCGGCAGTGTCAATATGCCGGTCGCCATTCGCGGCAATATGCGGAAACCCGGTGCAGAAGCTCCCAGACGGTTTCTGCGCATCCTCTCCGGTGAACATCGACCGAAATTCATCGACGGAAGCGGACGCCTGCAACTGGCTGATGCCGTTGCCGCCCCCGCCAATCCCCTCACGGCACGTGTCATCGTCAATCGAATCTGGATGCATCATTTTGGTAAGGCACTGGTTCGCTCACCAAGCAATTTTGGTATCTCGGGTGAAGAGCCGTCACATCCTCTGTTACTGGACTGGCTGGCATCCGAGTTGATTGACTCGGGCTGGTCAATCAAGTCACTTCATCGAGTCATCATGACGTCTGCGACCTGGCAGCAGAGCAGTACCATCGACCCGAAAAACTTTGAAATTGACGGCGATAACCGACTGGTGTGGCGAATGAATCCGCGGCGGATGGATGTCGAGGTGTGGAGAGACTGTCTGCTGTTCGTCACCAACGACCTGGATCTTGCAGGTGGCGGCCCGCCTTTTGAGGATCCGGCAGAGACCAACCGCAGAACACTTTATGCAAAGGTCAGTCGAAATGGTGATCAGGTGGCGGCCGATGCGTTTTTGCGGCTGTTTGATTTTCCGTTGATGAAGGCCACGATTGCTGAACGTCCGATGACCATTGTGCCTCAGCAGTTTCTGTTCATGATGAACAGCGAATTCATGGTGGCCCGGGCCCAGGCACTGGCAAAACGCCTGAAAGCGGCAGACAGCAGTCCGGACGCTCAGATCGAACGGGCCTATCAGCTGTTGTTTGGGCGGCGGCCGAACGCTGATGAACGGAGTATCGGTGAGGACTTTTTGACTGCCGGGCCGGGGACAACCGAAGATCGGACCGCCAAATTACCGATACTCGTTCAGTATGCTCAGGTACTTCTGAGTTCCAATGAGTTCATGTACGTGAGATAATTAAGGGACTGATGACTGTCAGTCACTGGCCTGGATTTTACAACGTCTCATACAGATTTTCACCCATGTACCAACATCGCAACATGCTGCCTGCAGTCGATCGACGTGACATGCTGCACCGAATGGGTGCAGGATTCGGCACTTTGGGGCTGGCCGGTATGCTGACTGGTGGTGAAGCCGTTGCTGAATCGGCCGAGCCTTCGCCACTGGCTCCGAAAAAACCACATTTTACACCACGCGCAAAGCACGTCATTCAGCTGTTTATGCCTGGTGGCCCCTCGCAGGTGGACACGTTTGATCACAAACCTCTCATTGAAAAGTATCGTGGCCAGAGGCCAAAATCTGTTGACCGCAAATCACTTCGGAATACGAAGAATGGTTTGTTTCCTTCTCCGTTTCGCTTTCGTCAGTACGGACAGTGTGGCAAGTGGGTGAGCGAGATTTTTCCTCATGTCGGGGAACTGGTTGATGACATTTGCTTCATTCATTCCATGCATACAGACATCCCGGAGCATGCCGGCGCCATCCTGATGATGAATCTTGGTCATCTGCAGCCGAGTCGTCCCAGTATGGGATCGTGGCTGGCGTATGGACTGGGGACGGAAAACAGGGACCTGCCTGGTTTCGTGGCAATGAGTCCTTATGCGGAGCCTCGCGGCAAACTTGCTAACTGGGGCAATGCCTTTTTACCTGGAGCTTATGCGGGAACGTACGTCAATATCGCCAGTATGCAGCCGGACCGGATCCTGCGCGATCTGAACAATCAGTGGCTGCCGCGAGGGGTCCAACGGCGACAGGCCGATTTATTGACGCAGCTGAATCAGCTGGATCTGCGCCGTCAGCAGACGGACCAGCAGCTGGAGTCGAGTATTCAGGCGATGGAAATGGCATTTCGAATGCAGTTTGCGGTGCCGGATGTGTTTGACACTTCCGGTGAATCACGGACAACGCTGGAAATGTACGGTGACAGTGAATACGCCAAAGGTTGTCTTCTGGCTCGACGAATGGTTGAACGGGGTGTCCGCATGGTACAGCTGTCACATTCGATCGATGGCTACGATATCGCGTGGGACACCGGGCATAGTGAAATCGCTGGTGGTCATAAACGCCTGGCGGATGCCTGCGATCAGGGAATTGCTGCACTGATTAAAGATCTGAAACAGCGAGGACTGTTCGAAGATACGCTGGTGATCTGGGGGGGGGAATTCGGACGTGCTCCCACATCTGAAGGTCAAAAGGGGCGCGATCACGACCACTATGGTTTTACCGTGTGGATGGCTGGTGGCGGTGTGAAAGCCGGCTACAGTTATGGGGAGACCGACGAATTTGGATGTATGGCCGTACAGGACCGGGTTCACGTGCACGACCTGCATGCCACGATTCTGCACCTGATGGGTCTGGACCACGAACGACTGACGTATCGCTATTCCGGCCGTGACTTCCGACTTACCGACGTCCACGGCAACGTGGTACATGATGTACTGACGTAGATCGGTCACATAACAGTGAATGATTCCGCTGACACGCAGATTCAGGGAGACGATGAGCGAGAAGACTCGCGACGGATGAGTCTCGAGGGCAATCAGCCACCAGCGGAAGTCGACGGATATACGATGATCCGGCGCCTCGGGACAGGTGCCTATGGGACGGTGTGGCTGGCACGCGAAGACAACACAGGCCGCATGGTGGCCGTGAAATATTATCCTCATCGTCGGGGACTCAACTGGTCGCTGCTGAGTCGTGAAGTCGAAAAACTGGCAACTCTGTACACGTCACGCAATATTGTGCAGCTGCTGGACGTGGGCTGGAATTCAGAACCGCCTTACTACGTGATGGAGTTCGTGGAGAACGGTTCGCTGAGTGCCTACATGGACCTCGGCCCCGTTGCCGTCAGTGAAGCCGTCCGAATTACCAAAGAAGTCTGTTGTGCGCTGATTGAAGCGCACGGGGCCGGAGTTCTGCACTGCGATCTCAAACCTGACAACGTCCTGCTGGATTCATCGTTCCAGGTCAGGCTGTGCGATTTTGGTCAGTCCCGGATGTCCCATGAGCGAAGTCCGGCACTGGGAACTTTGTATTACATGGCTCCGGAACAGGCGGATCTGGAAGCTGTCGCCGACGCACGCTGGGATGTGTATGCCGTGGGTGCGTTGCTGTATCACATGCTGACCGGTGAGCCTCCTTTCCGGACGAGCCGGCTCCAGCAGGATCTCGAGTCAACGGAATTACTGAGTGATCGTCTTTCCGCCTACCGGGATGCAATCAGGACTTCTCCGCAGCCGGTTGCTCATCGGTCTGTCCAGGGTGTTGATAACCGTTTGAGTCTTCTGGTTGATAAATGCCTGTCCACTGATCCGTCAAAGCGACTGCCAAATGCTCAGGCAATTTTGGCGGAGCTTGAGGGACGAGATCAGCAGCGGGCCCGCCGCCCGTTACTCCTGCTGGGAGTTCTGGGGCCACTTCTGCTGATCGTCGCAATGGTACCGCTGTTTGTCAGTGCACTCGGCGATAATGTTCAGGAGATGGAATTACGTCTGACAGAACGGGCACTCGAAAGCAGTGCTTTGTCGGCTCGTGCACTGGCTGGTGCACTGGAGGCGGAGCTGGAAGGACGACTCGCAGATCTGTTACGTGTGGCGGAACTGGAAATCCGCATGAAGGAACTGGGGAATGCAGTAAAATCGGAAACATCAGAATCCGAAGAGCTGATCGGTCCGCTGGAGAATGCATTAAAAAACACATCCAGTGATACGATTGTCATGCAATCGAAAAGCATGTTTGGCGCACCGATGCAAGATCGGCCGGAGTGGAT
Organism: Fuerstiella sp.; assembly: GCA_022447225.1. Taxonomy (NCBI): domain Bacteria; kingdom Pseudomonadati; phylum Planctomycetota; class Planctomycetia; order Planctomycetales; family Planctomycetaceae; genus Fuerstiella; species Fuerstiella sp. The sequence goes on from JAKVAZ010000002.1 coordinate 12,974, forward strand.
GCAGAGTCTGGATCGTGCCCGCCTGCGTGCTGACGCTCGAAACAACGGACGCGGTCACAAAATTGACGTCAGCTGGTTTCTGCAGGACCAGCACGGCAGACAGCTTTGGCGAAATCCATATTCCGCCGAAACTGTCGGAGAAAATTTTTCTCGTCGAGCCTATTACCACGGACGTAACAGGGACTATCAAGCCAATGATGTTCTGCCGGAAGACATCAGGCCGATTTCGGAGCCCCATATTTCCCCACCGTTTAAGAGCCAGGCCACCGGTCAGTCGATGGTGGCACTCAGTGTACCGGTGAAAAATTTGAGTGGCGAGGTCATCGGTGTGCTCGCCAGAACTGCTCACCTTGCCGACCTGCGACTCCGCCTGGCGCAGTACATTAGCGAATATAAATCTTTCAGCGATGATGATGACTCCATGACTCGCATCATCGCGATTGCACACGCGCCTACCGGACGCCTGTTCGATCATCCGTGGCTGAATATACAATCATCCGGAAAAATTGATGAAGTCATTGATAAACTCGTCATCCCTGAAGAAATCCTGGCGAAAGTCAGAACGGGTGAGGACACAGGCACGGACTACTCACTGACTGGTTCAGGACAGGCCGATACCGCCCTGTTTGAGAAATATGTGGATCCCGTTGGCCTGCTTCCTGATGATTCTGCTGCACCTTATCGTCAGGAACTGATGGCTGCGATGGCTCAGGTGCGGGGTAGCAGGAGCCAGTGGATTGTCATCGTCCAGGAACCACGGGCCAACGTTCATGACCCTGTCACAGACATGACACTTAAGGCGATCCGTACGGCATGTGTGGCTGTTGTCACAAGCATTCTTCTGATGTTAATTGTCTGGTTCTTTGTGGCACGTGCGCTGGCCAGAGCCAATATCTGAGCCAGACGCTGTAGCTGGCCGGGCAACCGTTTCAGCCGTTGTGTGTTGGGCCTGCCAGATGCCAGACACTGGCCAAAACGGTTCCGGTCAGCATGCAGCCGAACGTGTACAGAATGCACGGAATCACGGCAGGAGACCCTTCTCCGAACAGGTGAATGGCGAGGGCAGTACCCGCACCGGCATTCTGCATTCCGACTTCCAGAGTGAGTGCCCGACGCATTGGCTCCGGCAACCTCACGGCGAGTCCGCCGAAATACCCGGCAAGATATCCGCATGTGTTGATGATCCCAAGGATTCCCAGGACTGTCCACGCCGCCTCCTGCAGCGCGTCTCGTTTGAGACCCACGGCGATCGCAATAATTGCCAGAATGGCCAGATTTGCAGAAATTCCGGACGCGGCGAGTACCTTTGTTGAGAAGCCTCCCCAACGTCGACACAGCAGATGTCCGCAAATGACCGGGAGTACAATCGTCAGTCCCAGCATTTGAACCGCTTTGGCTCCGTTATAATTGACATCGTCACTGAGAGTGAATCCAAGAATCAGTGGAACCACAAGCGGCGAAAGCAGAGTGGCTGATGTGGTTAGACTGACGGAGTAGCTGACGTTCCCGTATGCAGAAAGCGTCAGTACGTTGGACGCCATGGCGCCTGGTACGCATCCGACAATTAATATTCCGGCTGCCATCTGAGGATCCGGCTGAAACACCTGAACGGTTGTCCATGCGAGCAGCGGCATACTGACGTACTGGATTGCGGTGCCGGTCATTACGGTTGGCCAGCTTCGGAGCAGAGCATTCACTTCATGGATCGGCAACAGCGTGCCAATACAGAACATGACGACTACGATCAGACAGTTAATACCTGTACCGCCGGCGGCAGCAAACGGATCGAACGGCAGGCCCAGTTCGGGCCACAGGAACGCAGCTGCCGAACTTATCAGCAGCCAGACCAACAGGAATTTCCGGAGCATGTTTTCGAGGACACTGAGAGAGAGCACGGCCATGACTCAGCAACGGCAACGGCCTACTGCAAACTGTCAGAGGTTGCCGGTGACTGCTGACGACATCATGTCACTTCGCCAGTTGTTCTGCAATCAGCTGCTCTGCAAGCAGCTGGTGTCGAATCGCCGTTCCTGTACGCAGCGATTCCATGATATTAACTTCCGTGACCATGACGCCCAGCATCCCTCCCGGCGGTTCGAACAGAATTTGTTCCTGCAGCAGACATCCGCCTGCGGCGGGCGAAATCGTTTGGGTATACTCCCACGACTGCGCGGGCCCCATAACCTGTTCAGCGATAATCTGTGAGTCGGTGACTTTCGTCCAGCGGTGCTTCAGAACCTGCCGAAATCCTCCTGTAACAATCGAAAAAGAAATTTCTTCTCCGGCAGTTACAAATTCCGGCGCTTCCAGGATTTCAATTTCCAGGTCGGGGTCGGTGATCAGCGAAAAGTTGGAGACCGTGCCGAGATAATCTCGCATCGTGGCCGGGGCACATTCGAAATTTGCAGACAGTGAAAACTGACCCATGGTCGATTCCGGTCAATTGCTGAACGTATGGGTGGCGATCCCGGCCGTATCTCCTGTAAAAAAGAGCGAAACGTCAGTCTGTTTTCGCTGTATTTCCCTGTGGGAAAGTGCATCCATTACAGCTCAGCATAACTCAGAACCAGGCCAGGTCGATAATTCGTTATGAAGTTTCCTGCCGAACTGCTCAAACAATGCTGGTTTCTGACGGGACCCACGGCAGTTGGAAAAACGTCTGCCACACTGCGGATTGCCAAAGATTTTAATGCCGAAATACTTTCGCTGGATTCGATGGCCGTGTATCGCCGTATGGACATCGGAACGGCAAAACCGACACAGTCCGAACGGCAGTCCGTTCTGCATCACCTGATTGACCTGGCGGATCCTCATCACGAATTCAGTGTTGCGGAATATCTGCGTGCGGCAGTGTCGGCGGTCGAAGATGTACTCAGTCGCGGTCGCATTCCGCTGTTTGCCGGCGGAACGGGGCTGTATCTGCGGGCAATTTTGCGAGGACTATTTGATGGACCACCAGCCAACTGGTCTCTGCGTCACCGAATGGAACAGCTGGCTCAGCAGCATGGACCGGAGTACCTGTACCATCAGTTGATCACTGTTGATCCGCCGACTGCGGCGCGACTGCACGTGAATGATCAGCGCCGTATCATTCGTGCGCTGGAGGTATACGAGGTCACGGGAGTTCGTCTGTCGGCTCAGCAAAAAAATGCAGTTCTTCCTGTGTCCCAACAGCCGGCAGCTGTGTTCTGGCTGGAGCCAAATCGCGAATGGCTGTGTGACCGTATCGACCGACGGGTTGAGGAGATGATGCAGCGCGGGTTACTGGAAGAGACTCGTCGGTTGCTGAACATCTGTCCAGCTCCCGGACGAACGGCCCGACAGGCGCTTGGATACCGTGAGCTGATTGCTCATCTGGAGGATGGTCTGCCACTGCAGGAATGCGTGGATCTGATCAGGGTACGCACGCGACAGTTTGCAAAACGACAACACACCTGGTTTCGAAACATGGAAGAATGCTGCAGCATCTCTGTACGCCCCGATGAATCGGAATGTCAGTTGGTCGACCGGATTCTTAACGAATTCAGAGCATGTGAGGACATTTCCGGTCAGTGACGTGTCGTCAGCTTGCATGCCTAAGACCTGTCCACTACAGCAGATCATGAAAATTCCGTCGTGAGTTTCGGTTTTCCGACAGGTATACACTGGGTCAGGACTTCCGTATCAGTCACGAATCGGTGTGTCCGCGCAGCGGGATGATCCGTCTAAAAAAGACTGGTGTTAACCGGACCATTCAGGAAAGACTGATGAAAGCAATTCGATTTGATGAGCCGCGTCGGCTGATTCCGGTGGACGTTCCGGACCCTGGGGATCCGCGACCAGGTCAGGCCCTGGTCGGTACTCATCAGATGGGGATCTGCGGCACTGACATCAGTGGGTACCTGGGCAAAATGCCGTTCTTTAGCTATCCCCGTATTCCAGGACACGAACTGGGTGTCGAAGTTCTGGCGGTTGCTGATGATGTCACCGGTGTCAAAGCAGGTGACCGGTGCAGTGTTGAACCTTATATGAACTGCGGACACTGTTATGCGTGCCGTGGTGGCCATCCCAACTGCTGCGAATCGCTTGAAGTCATTGGGGTGATGGTCGATGGCGGATTGTGCGAACGGTTTCTTATTCGGGCGGATAAGCTGCATCCCTCTGAGCATCTGTCGATGGAACAACTGGCGATTGTGGAGACACTGGCGATTGGTCGTCACGCTGCAAATCGAGGTGAACCTCAGGCCGACCGGCACGTGCTGATTATTGGCGCCGGACCGATCGGGCTGGCGACGCTGGAATTCACACGACTGTCCGGGGCGATCATTACGGTTCTGGACATGAATCCGGAACGACTGGAATTCTGTAAATCAAACTATGGAGTCGCTCATACTATTTTATATACCGGTGATGGAACAGAACTGAAACGTGTGCTGGAGATCACCGGCGGGGATCGCTATGCCCTTGTGACGGATGCAACGGGCAGTCGGCAGTCCATGTCGAATGCTGTTCAGTATGTGGCACATACGGGAAGCCTGGTATATGTTGGTATTACAACTCAGGAGCTCTCCTTTCCCCATCCGGCAATACACAAACCGGAACTGACAATTAAGGCGTCCCGGAATGCTTTGCCGGCGGACTTTCCGGCTATTATCAAACTGATTGAAGACGGCACCGTCAATACGGAGCCCTGGATCACTCACCGGACAACTTTCGATTCAGTTGTTGACGACTTTGATTCATTCACAAAGCCGGAAACCGGTGTGATCAAGGCTGTCATCAGTGTGGCCGACTGAATACCGAAGTCGGACCTGCAGGCAGAATGCCGACTTTTTCAACTGTCGCTGCCGATCCGCAGATCAAACCTGAATGTTTTACAAGCCGATGATTTTAGAAACGCGGAATTTAAGCCGTCGGCACGGATCAACTTTTGGAAGATTGAACTCAGAATGAACTGCGAAACACTTGGGCTGGCTCCTTCGTTTGGATTTGGAGATCGTATCGGTACGGCGACCCCCGGTCATGTGGAGTCGATGAAGCGCGCGGGGTCAGGAATTGAACCCGTGTTTCCGCAACAGTCCATTCGCGAGATGACTCGAACGCGACGGACGGCCCGACAGGTGATGGACGATGCACTGATTGGAGCACGCACAGCGGGCTGGACCGGTCGTGTCGGGGCCGACGCCGATCATCTGAAGACTACGGAAGACGTCGACGTTACGGTCGCGGCCGGTTTTACGTTTTTTACGATTGATCCGTCGGACCATGTGGACCAGGCGGCCGACGACTACCGCGAATCAGAAATTCGTACTCGGTTTGAAGCGGTTCGGGAATCAGCTCCGTGGTTCCGTGAGTACACCGGACACAGCATTTCGCTCTCAACAGGGACAACGGTGGAACTGTCAGAAGAAGCCTGTATGCGGGCCGCCGTCAAATACGGACCGGCAATCGCTCACGCTCAGGAAATGGGAAGTTACATCAAAAAGGTGCACGAGTCCGTCGGTCGCGATCATGAGATCGAATTGTCTGTGGATGAAACAGCACAGGCGACAACTCTGGCCGAACACTACATCGTTGCCGACCAGTGTCTGCAGAGCGGGATGAAGCTGGTCAGTCTGGCGCCTCGCTTCATCGGTGATTTCGAAAAGGGAGTGGACTATAAGGGTGATTTAGATGCCCTTGAAGCATCGCTTTCAGAGCATGCGGCAATTGCTGAGTTACTCGGTGGCTATAAACTGAGTCTACACTCGGGATCAGACAAATTGTCGATGTACAGTGTGCTGGCCCGGACAACGCAGGGACGATTTCATGTCAAGACTGCGGGGACCAGTTATCTGGAAGCGCTCCGCGTGGTGGCTCGACATGATGCGGACTTGTTTCGTCGTATCATTAGTTTTTCCCGAAGTCGCTATGAAACAGATCGCGCTACGTACCATGTGTCTGCAACATTGGATTCTGCACCGACAGTGGCCGATGTCAGTGATGTGGTGGAATTGGAACGCGAATACCTGGAACTTTGGTCTGAGGTTCCCGAGGGCAGGGGATTTAGCCGGCCTGGTCGGCAGATTCTTCACTGTACGTTTGGATCCACATTGACGGATCCCGAGCTGGGTCCGGCTGTTCGTTCTGTACTGGACGAATATCCGGAGACGTGGACCGATGTTCTGGCAGAGCATTTTGCCAGACATTTACAGGCACTGCAGAACGGGATGTAGGCACGGGACAGGTGTCAGTAATGGTTTGACGGTTTTGGTTTCCGACTGAACTCGGTGACTTTCCCAAATGAGCGATCAGTCGAACCAGCGCAAACATTGCTATGTGGTGATCAGTTCACACACGCGTTCACCTTCCGGCAGGTAATACCAATAAGCAGGTTGTCCGGTTCGGATTCTATCGCTGCCACGACATTTGCCGCCTTCAAAACATTGGTGTTGGCCAGCTGCAGCTCATCGCTGTCCTGCCTGTGTATGTGACACTCCCTATTTTCAGACTCCGCCGCCAGCAGGTTGTGCGGTCCCCGGTCGCTGATCTTCTCCGCATATCCTTCCGGACCGTGGTTCAGGACGAACAGTTGACCCCACATCGTGTTAAGTCGTCGCCGACATTTTAGAACGATATTCGAATTTAATGAGTATGCCCGTGATGGGGATCAACAGGACCACCGGACTGGCTGTGGAGTGCCATCTGCATCCGGTGTGCTCCTGTCCATGCGATCCGATTGCCCGGTGAAATTGCTCCATTACGTTCAATCACAACGAACAGTGGGTCACGATATTTAACACGAACGGCAACACGGTCGAAATGTGGGCCATGTTTTCTGAATACGTAGTTCTCGGCTCCCTGTTTCGCGACCGCCTGGGCTGGAAGCACAAGCTGATTTGGCCAGCGACTGAAGGGGATTCGTAATTGTACGCGTTGTCCGATTAACCATGCCCATTCCACAAAACTCGCATCGCCACGATGATGTGTGCCGGTGATATGGTTTGAAAGTGCTGCGAAGAACCGGATTGACCGGGACTCGGGGTCCACTTCGTTTTGCAGATATTCAATATGCAGTTCTTCGACCGTTTCCAAAATTCCTCCGGGCTGTTCGAATACTGCGGTGACACTGTATTGTTCGCGCAGTGCCAGTCGCAGAGTCGGGATGTCCTGTTCCAGCGCCCGTCCTTCAATCAGCAGTTCACTGTAATCCTTCAGAACGCACAATGTGGTTCCTGCAGAAACCACCTGTCCCTTATGGACATTGAGACGTTCCAGGATCAGCAGTCGGCTGACTTCGGCCGACCTGTGATGTTCTTTTGCTTTCTGAGACAGACTGGCCGGCTGATGCTGTTGTCGGTCAGTCTCGCTGCTGTCGGCCGCGGGAGCAAACAGTTCGAGCTCACGGATGAGTCGACGGCTAGTGACGATGGACTGAATCTGTTTGTTGGAGAGTCCGTGGAGTTTCAGTGACTCACGCTGAGCGTTCTGCAGTGATGTGAGTTTGTCTCGTTCATACTCTCGTTCCAGCAGCAGTCTGCCGGGAACCGCCTGACTGCGGGTCACTTCTCTCAGCCGTTCAATTTCATGTTCCGCCACATCCAGTTCGCCGATGGTCTGGAGGAACTCGGTCTGGAGCTGAAGCAGATCTTCGTGCGTCAGCCGAATACGGAACAACAGGCTGCCAGGAGGAACCGCTTCCCCCTGAGTGGTGTGAACATGAGTGATCATTCCGGTCATTGGTGTTGCCACCTGCACGTCCGTGCGCCCGGATCGTGCCACGACCTCCCCCGGTACGGTGATGGGGCGCCAGAATGCATTCAATTCAACCGTGCGAATCTGTTCTGAGACAAGTCCCAGATTCCTTTGAGCTTTGGCTGACAACTCCAGCATATTTAATTGATGGTCAGGTGAGTCATTTGAGTGTTGATGACTGTCAGTGTGATTATGTCCGTGGCCACCATGATCATCTTTGCCGTGGGTTCCGGTGCGGTCATGCGCATGCCCACCATCACGATCAGTGTGAGGCGACGCTGGGGAACCGGGTGTATCGCTTGCCGGCGTGGACTCCGGGTTTGGCCTGGATATCAGAGCCGGAAGCGGAGGCATCCATTGTCGTACCGCCGCAGTTCCTGCCACGAAGACTGCAATGAGTATCACGGGGCTGAAGATTCGACTGGACTGGTTATTCATCGGATGCCCGTGTTTAAGCTGTGCTGAACGTGGTCATGCTTCAGATAGGTCGGGTTAACCAATTTTGCCGGATGCGTACCTGTTGGATGTTACGGGGAAAACGATCCAGCAAGTTTAACAGTAATAGAAAGACTGGAGGTCGATAAATTCACGAAGAGCTGCAGGACCCGGCCTGTGACCGGGCAAATCGGGGTTGCCTTCCGTTGAGTCAGCCGAAATTCAGTGTCTGCCGGAAGTGCCTTAATTGCAGGGAATCCCTTCATTTATCGTGAATTGTCGATCCTGGCCTGAGGATTCGGTCGATCGGCAGCAGATCTGGATTGATCGGGAGGACAACGTCGGTACAATTTCGGCACCTGACAGGGAGCCCGATTGCCGTGTTCCCGATTCTCGTTTTCGCAGTAAAGCGTTTCAGGGTTTCGAGGGTAGCATGCCTTCGTCTGCCCCGCTTTGTGCAGTTCAAAGGTTTCTTATGGCAATTTCGCCGGAATTAAAACAACGTCTGATCAAGGAATTCGGACGGGGAGAAGGTGATACGGGGTCGCCCCACGTTCAGATTGCTGTTCTGACCCACGGAATTCAGAATCTGACGCAGCACCTTAAAACTCACAATAAGGATCATTCGAGCCGTCGTGGGCTCCTGGCAATGGTTAGTAGACGCCGTCGTCTGCTGGATTATCTTAAGGCGAAAACTCCCGAAGATTATGTAACCATTATCGGCCAGTTGGGAATTCGTAAATAGTGATGAAGAGCGTCGCGAATTCGACGCTTTTGTTTGTAGGTGTGTTGAGTTGCTGTGTGGCAATTCAGCATGGGAACCTGACGTTTGGAATGTTTGTGTCCAGGTCAGAGTGTTCCGTTGATGATTACAGATAGTTGTTTGTTTGCTGACTGCTGCCGCAGGTCTGTCGCGGAGTGCCGCCACCTGGGGCGACTTTGGAGTTGTCGGAAATTGCAGGCGTAGCTGATGTTGTTGACGCCCACCGGATTTTCTGAAAATCCAGTATTGGTCGTTGCCGGAGACATTTGACGTATCTTGTATGCACCGGGATGGTGCTCTGCTTGCGTTCCTGATGCCGTGAAGTTGCTTTACGTGCGAAATACGTGACTTGATTCTGCGATCATGCAGTCTTTGCTCCGGCTAAGCCGGGTAAGGAACTGATCGTGAAGAATGTGACTGTTGATTGTCAAATTGGAGGCCGCACATTATCTCTCAATTCCGGCCAGCTGGCAAAACAGGCCAGTGGATCTGTGTTGATCCAGCTGGGAGAAACAAGTGTTTTTGTAGCCTCTCAGACCGGACCATCTCGTCCGGGAACTAACTTTTTCCCACTGACCGTTGACTACCGAGAACGTTTTGCGGCAGCTGGTAAATTCGCCGGGGGATATCTCAAACGAGAAGGTCGTCCAACGACGCGTGAGATTCTCACCTGTCGATTGACAGACCGTCCAATTCGTCCATTGTTTCCTGACGGATTCCGGGACGAAGTCCAGGTCATGTCCAATGTGATGTCCGTCGATGGGGAAAACGATCCGGACGTCTTGAGTATCACCGGTGCCAGTGCTGCACTCATGATTTCGGGGATGCCGTTCCGCGGTCCCATTGCTGCTGTGCGCATTGGGCTGATTGATAATGAGCTGATCCTGATGCCGACCGTTCAGCAACAGGCAGAAAGCACGCTGGACCTGATCGTCGCTGGTTCACAAGACGCGGTATTGATGATCGAAGGATTTGCCGATCAGCTGCCGGAAAAGGAAATGGGCGATGCAATCATGTTTGGTCACAAACATGTCCAGACTTTGTGTCGTCTCCAGGAAGAACTGGTGAAAGAGCTGGGGGTCGAAGCACCCGAAATTCCGACTCCGGTTGATAATCCGTTTGACAAAATTCTGCAGTCTGACGCGGCAGATAAACTTCGCGATGCAAAAACGTCAGGTGATAAGAAAGATCGCAATGACAATGTTCGCGAACTGAAAGCTTCGCTTCTTGAAAAATATTTCCCGGAAGATGCCGAAGAGACTGCCGATGGGCTCACCAAGGCACAGTTTGGCGATGCGTTCTACAAGCTGGAAGCCCAGATCGTTCGCGATCTGCTGCTCAGTGGCAAACGACTTGACGGACGTGCTCCGGGAGACCTGCGGGATGTTTCCTGCGAAGTGTCCCGCATTCCACAAGTTCATGGTTCTGCCGTGTTCACGCGTGGCGAAACACAGTCTTTGGCGACCATTGCCCTGGGAACAACGCGCGACCAGCAGCGCAGTGACGGTCTTTTCGGCGAACAGGCCGATCGATTCATGCTGCACTATTACTTTCCGTCCTTCTCTGTCGGCGAATGTCGTCCGATTCGAGGCCCAGGGCGTCGTGAAATCGGTCATGGCTGTCTGGCGGAACGATCCGTTAAGCCCGTTATACCGGACTCCGATAAGTTTCCGTATACGATTCGCATCATCTCGGATATTCTCGAATCGAACGGCAGCAGCTCAATGGCCTCCGTCTGCAGTGCCACACTGGCACTGATGGATGCAGGTGTTCCCATTCGTCAGCCCGTGGCCGGAATTTCGATTGGACTCGTTCAGGAAGGTGACAGTCACATTCTTCTGACCGATATCATGGGCGAGGAAGACCACTTCGGAGAAATGGACTTCAAAGTGGCGGGCACTGGTCGCGGTGTTACGGGAATTCAGCTGGATCTGAAGAATGATGGCATCACCGAGGATGTGATTCGCGAAACGCTCGATCAGGCGCTTGGTGCTCGTAAAAATCTGTTGCGAACGATGCTGGGTGCCATCCGCCGTCCGCGACAGGAGGTTGCTGCAACTGCGCCACGACTGGTTCAGACCAGCATTAATCCTGAAAAAATTGGTCTGTTGATCGGACCTGGCGGTAAGACGATTCGGGCAATGCAGGAAGAGACTGGTGCCCAAATCGATATTTCCGAAGATGGCACTGTGACGATTTCCGGAGAGAATGCTGCTGCCGCTGATGCCGCTCTGGCCCGCGTGGAAGCTCTGACCGAAGAGATTCAGGTTGGCCGGATTTATAACGGCAAGGTTACATCCATCAAAGATTTTGGAGCGTTCATTGAAATCGCTCCGGGCAAAGACGGATTATGTCACATTAGTGAACTGTCAGACGGCTTCGTTAAGAACGTTAACGACGTTTGCAGCGTGGGCGATGTAATGGATGTCAAAGTCATTGCCGTCGACGATCAGAATCGTGTCAAACTTTCTCGTAAGGCCGTTCTCGCTGAGAATGCTCCGGACGAAGAGGAAGAAGCAGTCGAGTTCTGATTCGGTGTTTGGCAAGACTCTCACTCAGAGCTGAATCCTGAATGTCGTTCGCAATCCAGCTGCTCTGTCTCCCTGTCGGGAGACAGAGACTGTTCTCCGGGCCTGTCTCGGCACTTCCGGATCATCCTATGACATCCAATCTGGCGAGTTCCGAACGCGAGCGTCTGCAGGCCAGGAGTACCGAACTGGCTACGTTGGCCGGTGGACTGGCCCATGAGATTCGTAATCCACTTTCGACAATCGGTATGCATCTGGAGCTATTGGCCGAAGATCTCGATCAGGAAGAATCAGCTCGCTCCAGACGGATGCTGGAGCGAGTGACCAAGCTGCAGCACGAGTGTCATCAGCTGGAGGAAATTCTCAACGCGTTCCTGCAGTTTGCACGCGCCGGTGAACCACAGCGGGAAGTCGGGAGTCTTAACGAAACGGTCACCAGATATTTGGAGTTTCTTGATCCGCTGACGGGTGAGCATAACGTGGAGGTGCGGCCGCATCTTGACGCAAATCTTCCGGAGATCCCGCTGGATACAGCTCTGTTCCGGCAGGTGCTCAACAATTTGGGCCGTAATGCACTGCAGGCAATGCCGGATGGTGGAACTCTGGAGTTCATCACAACCGTTCGGGATGGTAAGATTGTTCTGGAAGTTATCGACACCGGCCGTGGAATGGACGAAAAAACGCGAGATCGAATGTTCCAGGCATTTTTTTCGACACGATCCAGCGGCAGTGGACTGGGATTGCCGACTGTGAGACGTATTATTGAAGCCCATAACGGCACAATAAGTTGTGACAGTGAGCCCGGTCAGGGGACTCGATTCACGGTTCAGCTGCCAATCCATTTCCAACCGTAATGACTGAAGACGCCAGCGAAGTTCCTGATCTGACAGCTATTCCAATCCGCGTGCTTGTGGTGGATGACGACGAAAGCCATGCGCAGGCCGTTGCGGAGAGCCTCAGTCGTATCAATTGCGAGTGCCAGGTTGCGGCATCCGGTGAACGCGGTTCCGGACTGATCACCAGCGATTCATGGGATGTGATTGTCACAGATCTCCAGATGGGTGACATCAACGGTCTGGAGATCCTGAGGCTGGCTAAAGACGAGTTGCCGGACGCGGAAGTCATCGTTCTTACCGGCCACGGATCCATTGCATCGGCCGTCACGGCCATGCAGCACGGGGCCTATACGTATCTGACCAAACCGCTCGATATTACAGAACTTCGATCCGCAGTCGAGAAAGCGTCGGCGCGTTTACGACTGATTCGGCGCAATGCTGAGCTGCGTCGGTCACTGGAAGAACGCTTTGGTTTCGAGGGTGTGATCGGCAACAGCCCTCAGATGCACCACATCGTCACTCAGCTCAAGAGTGTCGCGCCGACCGACAGCACTGTGCTGATTCACGGTGAAAACGGTACCGGTAAGGAACTCGTTGCGAAAGCTCTGCATCAAAACAGTCCTCGCAAGAGCAAACCATTTGTCCCACTCAATATTTCAGCTTTGCCGGACAGTATTCTCGAGAGTGAACTCTTTGGTCATGAACAGGGAGCGTTCACCGGGGCCATCGGACGGAGGATTGGAAAATTTGAGCACGCCAATGGAGGGACGCTGTTTTTGGATGAAGTCGGTGAGATGCCGATGGAAACCCAAATCAAACTGTTGCGCGTCCTGGAAGATCGTCGCATCACACGGCTGGGAGCCAACGATGAATTTAATGTCAATGTACGCCTGGTAGCGGCCACCAATGCGAACCTCAAACAAATGGTGGCAGACGGATCATTTCGAGAGGATCTGTATTATCGACTGATGGTCGTCAGCATTGAGTTGCCTCCACTCAGAGACCGTCCGGGCGACATCCCGCTGCTCATGGAACATTTCCTGCGCGACTTGTCCAAGAAAACCGGACGCGAAGCTCATGGATTTTCCAGAACGGCCAGACTGGCATTGCTCAGTTACGACTGGCCCGGCAACATTCGGCAGTTGAGAAACACGATCGAAAGTATGCTGGTGATGGACACGGACGGACTTTTGGACGTCGACGGTTTGCCGGCTGAGATTGCTCAGCTGGTCGGTGGAGACATGGAACCTGGTGAAAGTGGCCGGCCATCCGGTGCTGATTCGCTCATCGGTCGTCCACTGGACGAAGTGGAAAAATATTATATCCAGAGAGCGCTTGATTTGACTGACGGGAACCGCGAGGAGGCTGCCCGGTTGCTCGGTAAAGGAGAACGAACGATTTATCGCAAGATTAAAGAATACGAACTCAAGTAGACAGAATATCATTCGTTTGATTCTGCATCTGCCCGATGTCAATGGTGCAAATGCCTCCTTTTCCTTTCATCAAGATGCACGGAGCTGAAAACGACTACGTTTTCTTCGATGGCTTCACCGGGGTACTGCCGCCGGACCCTGTGAGTCTGGCACGTGAAATCTGCACTCGCCATGCTCACGTTGGGGCTGACGGAATCATCTATATGATTCCTCCACCGGATGATTCCTGCGACGTCGAAATGCACATCTGGAATGCCGACGGGTCCGTGGCGCAAATGTGTGGAAACGGGGCTCGCTGTATAGCGGTCTGGATGAAGAGAGAAGGCCGCATTCAGGACGTCTGTCGTATATCCGCAGGCATGCGAGTTATCACTGCCCGGAATATCATGGATGGAGTTCGCTTCGGATCCGCCATGGTGGAAATGGGATCACCTCATCTGGTGACGTCCGACTGTGGCCGGATGATTGAACTGGACGATCTGACCAAATTCACTGTTCACTGCGTACATCTTGGCAATCCGCACGCTGTGGTATTTGTGGATGAACTCAGCGATCAGCTGGTCCGGACTGCCGGCCCGCAGATCGAGCACCATCCGGGTTTGCCGGAACGGACGAATGTTGAATTTACGGTCTTTCGTAATGATCAGGAACTCGAAGTACGAGTCTGGGAGAGGGGCAGTGGAGAAACCCGATCCTGCGGTTCCGGTGCCTGTGCCGTGGTTGCTGCCGCAACGCATACCGACCTGATCACAGGAAACCGGCCGTGCCGGGTCGTCCTGCCTGGTGGACCGCTGGAGGTGCTGTGGAAAGATGACGGTCAAATTCAGTTGTCAGGTCCGGTGGAAATTGCATTCACCGGTATCCTGTCCGGTTGACGATCAGGACAGTCCGATGATTTCATTTCGTGCGTCATGTCGCACCGACTGTGAATAATGATAAACGTCGATGTCGTCACTGACCTCAGTCGCCGTCCGCACCAGGAGTTCGATCCAGTGCGGGCAGTTCACTGCTGTGTAAGCAAACTGCAGTTGCTGCAGCATTTTGTCCGGTTCCACAGTCAGATCAGGATACAACACCGGTCCGGTGTCCGTCTGGTAAATGTTGTCACGTTCGTTAGCGTTCATTGTTTTAACGGGGTACTCCATTACTGCCGAATAGCGGTCAGTCTCAATGGTTGTTCTGGCATTCAATACCATGTTATTCAGAGTCGCCTGAACAATATCGGCTGCTGAAGTCAGTTCAGTTCCACTGCATTGGGCGATATCAATACGTACGCTGTCAAATGCGTCCGCGATTTTTCCCCGCTGACGTTCGGACTGGGTTCCACTGCCGGGTGGATACAGTTCCACACCATCACTGACCTGAGCATATGTCTTAACGTTCATGAATTCTGTGTCAGAAAACACGGGAGCAAAGTCAGCGTTTGGGACCAGCCAGATGTCACGGGGTACGCCCACACGTTCCGTCTTGCAACTGGCGCCCAGCACAAAGGACTGTGTCAGATCTGTTACCCGGTCTGTCACCTGCAGACGACACTCAATCTGTATTCGGGCGTTGTTAAGACTGTATGCCGGCCTGTGGCTGGCCGTTTGAAGCGGTTTCTTTTCGGTATCGATGCGAAAAGTGAGAAATGACCGCGAGAAATCTATCGTGACCATTAGATGAGTCTTTTGATTGAAGTTGTCGGGATTCTGTACGAAACCGTGTGTGGGTGTGCCGACACGACAGATGTCGGATATTTTGTACCGGAAACCGGGACTGTCGGCTAAGGATTTGGAAGCAGGATAACAGCGGCGATCACCGCCAGCAGGCCGGCAATCCCCATGACGGTTCCAAAGGGCGAAATGAACTTCAGACCCTGCGTCTCCGTCATTCCCGACATTTTCGTAATGATCCAAAATCCGCTGTCGTTCATCCAGGCAATTGGTTTGGAACCACAGCCGACCGCCAGCGCCATATACAGCGGAGCGACGTCAACCGCACCTGACGTTACCAGCGGCGCAAAGATTCCGGCAGATGTCATCATCGCGACTGTCGCGGAACCCTGAGCGGTTCTGACTCCGGCCGTGACCAGAAACGCTGCAACCACCAGTACGATTGGGGACATTGTCGGCAGTTCGTCAAGCAGACTGGCGACGTTGGTCTGAAACAGAATTCGACCGAACGCTCCGCCGGCACACGTAATCAGCAGGATGGCTCCGGCGCTGCCGATGGCAGACTGCATTGCCTCAGACATCGTCTGTCGGGACGGCCGGACGTTCCAAAGATAAATCGTCAGTGCGACGCCTGCTGAAATCAGCAGGGCAATGTTCTTATTGCTCAGAGTCTCCACGATCGGATTCATCAGCTGTGCCAGTCGGGGTGAAACCCAGTTTACCGGCGATTCAAGTGAGGCCCACAGTGCCGGAAGTGAAATCAACACCACAGGAAGTCCGATGGGTAACAGTGCCAGCCATACCGGTGGCAGTTCGGATTCATCCTTTTGAGCGGTTGCTTCCAGAATTGCTGTGTCTTCTTCGGGGACATTCAGGGTTGTAATCCGGTTAACCATTGAAGCCCACAACAGCCCGGCGGTGGCTGCCACCACACCCACGATCGTGCCGCCCAGAATCATCTGCGACAGTTCCACATGAAATATTTCAGCAACTGCAAGAGGTCCCGGTGTGGGTGGCACAAGGGAATGTGCCATTGACGCACCGGCCACAATCGCCAGGACATACAGCAGATAATTGGCACCGGTCTGAATCCGCAGTACCTTGGCAATCGGGATCATTAAATAGAAGACAGTGTCGAAGAACACCGGGATTCCCAGAATGAAACTGCTGACCGTCAGTGCTGTTGGAGCCAGTCGCTGGCCCAGTAATGTCAGAACTGATCGTACAACTCGTTCTGCGGATCCACTGTCCAGCAGACAACGACCAATCACGGAAGCACATACAATGATGATCGCCAGTTTGCCAAAATACTCTCCCATGGCTGTCGTCACTCTTGTGAGTGCCGGCTGACTGGCGCGACGTACTGAAACCTGTGCATGTCTGCGCGGTACCACAACGTCACCGGGTGTGACTGAGTCAAAGGACGTTGAACCGGCGGAGAGCAGTTGCTCATTGGCCATTCGGGCTTTCGCGACCGAAATTAGTGTGGCGGAGTCCGACTCGTCTGATAAGCCAGGGGCAATGAGCAGCACATCGTCGTCTGTCTTAACACTTCCGGACAGTTCTATGGAGTTACCGTCAACACGTCCAACCTGGCCTGAGTTTTGGCTGATGAATGCTTCAAATACCATTTCACGTGGTGTCAGGCCTGCAACCAGGATCGCACCCAGTGTGAGTGCCAGAAACGCAGGGAGCCGTGCAAATACGATGCTGCCAATAACAACGATCAGACCGGCAATAAGAATAAGAAGAATGTTCATACATATCTCCGTAGAAGTTAAGACAGCCATTCTTATCAGAGTTGAGTAACAAAACAATCCACAGGTTTTCCTGATCACATAGCGTCACTGAGCATCAGCAGGGTGGATTAACCGGCGGGAAGTGACGTACTGCGACTGTAATCCTGGTTGATACTGCAGTCAGGGACCAGGTCAGCAGGTTCCATTATTCACGCGACTGCCGATCGGGCACGATGACCCGTAGTTGTGTGTCGCGAGTTGCATGCCTACGATGGAGCACATGTTGTCAGACCGTCTCCTGTTAACCAGTGCCGTCACCCGATGATTTCTGACCGACGTACATTTCTTACGACTGCCACTTCATTTACCGCGGCCACCATGTTTGCCGCTGTCGATCCGTTTGAAGGACCCGCTATGTCATCCGGTATCCGATACTGTTTCAATACAAGTACCATTCGCGGCCAGGAATTGTCGATTGAAGAACAGATCGATGTGGTTGGCAAAGCCGGCTATGACGGGATCGAGCCCTGGATGGAGGACCTTGTGGCGTTTAAGCAGGCGGGTGGCAGTCTGAAAGATCTCGGTAAACGAATCAGCGATCACGGGCTTACTGTCGAGAGTGCGGTCGGGTTTGCTCACTGGATCGTGGACGATGAAGATGCCCGTCGAAAAGGTCTCGAAGATGCGAAACACGACATGGATCTGCTGCGCGAAATTGGTGGTCTGAGAATTGCTGCACCTCCGGTGGGTGCACAGAACGGTCCTGTGCTGGACCTTTCCGACATCACCGACCGCTACAGGGCCCTGCTGGCAGTGGGCGAGGCCGCGGACGTCGTCCCGCAACTTGAAGTCTGGGGCTTTAGCACGAATCTCCACAGGCTTGGTGACTCTGTTGCGGTTTGCGTTGAATCAAATCACCCCAAAGCCTGTCTTCTGCCGGACGTGTACCATTTGTACCGTGGCGGATCTGATTTTCAGGGGCTGGAGCTGTTGTCTGATGACGCGATTCACGTGTTTCATATGAACGACTACCCCGACTCTCCGCCGCGAGGAGAGCTCGACGACAGCGATCGTGTGTATCCGGGGGACGGTACTGCACCGCTGACGGATATTCTGCGGTCGATTGCCGGAGGCGGAAAAAGTGTTGCACTTTCTCTGGAGCTGTTCAATCAGGAGTACTGGAAGCAGGATGCTCTGGTAGTTGCCTCCACGGGTCTGCGAAAGATGCGGGATGCAGCCGATGCTGCGGGTCTCTCCTGATCGTGCACGAGGGCCTGTTGATGCGGATCCATTCGCCTTTGATCCTGATCCTGTTCTTTGCAGCTATCAGTAAGTTATGTGCGAGTCAGGTGGCGAATGCTGATGAGCAGCCTGCCAACATTCTGATGATTGCCATCGATGACCAGAATGACTGGATAGGATGCCTTGGAGGCCATCCGCAGATTCAGACACCGCACATTGATGCGCTGGCAAAACGCGGAACTCTGTTTCTCAACGCTCATTGTCAGTCACCGCTGTGCAATCCTTCTCGAACGAGCCTTATGACCGGTTGCCGACCCTCGACAACCGGTGTGTACGGGTTAGCCCCATGGTTCCGCGACGTTGTGGAACTCCAGAATATGGTTACGTTGCCTCAACATTTTGCCCAACACGGATGGAAGACATTTTCTGCAGGGAAAATCTTCCATGGCGGTTACGGAACGAAGAGGATCTACCACGAATTCGATGTGGTTGGGCCTCCGCCGGAAGTAGGCGTTCGGCCCGCAACAAAACTGGTGAATACTCCGTCGAATCATTCTTTGGTGGATTGGGGCGAATTTCCACACCGTGACGAAGATAAAGGCGACTATGTCGTCGCCAGCTGGGTCGTCGACCAGTTGCAAAAGGAGCAGACAAAGCCGTTCTTTCTGTCGGCGGGATTTTTCTTACCTCATGTCCCCTGCTACGCCACGAAAAAATGGTTTGATTTGTATCCGGAACAAATGCTGCAACTGCCACCGTTTCTGAGGGGGGATCGTGACGACACACCGCGATTCTCATGGTACCTGCACTGGGAGCTTCCGGAGCCGCGACACGACTTTCTGGTATCTTCCGGACAGTGGAAGAATCTCGTTCGGTCCTACATGGCCTGTACAAGTTTCGTTGACAGCCAGGTAGGACGAATTCTCCACGCGCTGGAGAAAAGTCCTTACGCCAGGAACACGATTATTGTTCTGTGGTCGGATCATGGATGGCATCTGGGTGAAAAGCGGATTACCGGGAAAAACAGTCTGTGGGATCGTTCCACTCGTGTGCCCCTGATTTTTGCAGGACCGCACATTCCGGAAGGCGGAAGATGTGTCGAACCGGTCGAACTGTTGGATATCTATCCGACACTGTCTGATTTCTTTCAATTGTCCTCACCTGGACACCTGGAGGGTCACAGTCTGGTACCACAGCTGCGAAATCCGACATGCGAACGAACCTGGCCTGCGATTACCACGCATAATCACGACAACCACGGTATTCGCAGTCGTGACTGGCGATTCATTCAGTATGCCGACGGGACAGAAGAACTTTATGATATGCATAATGATCCTGATGAATGGCATAACCTGGCGTCAGATGATCAATATGCCGGCGTCATAGAACAGCATCGTCACTGGGTCCCGGTGAGTCGCGGTCCGGCTTCTGGAAGCCAGCAGCGAATCCTGGTGCGGTCTGCCGATGGAACCGTCACGTGGGAAAACAGAGAGATTGTGCCGGATGAACCTGTTCCGGAACTCACAAACTGACCAGCGACAGAAATTCAGTATGCATATGAATCTTCATGTACTTGTTCGGGCTTTCTTACTGTTCACGGGGCTTTTCATCTGTACGGTTGGATTCGGAGCTGAATCCGGCTGGCCGTCGCGTTTCGGGCCACGTGGCAACAGTAACGTACCGCTGGATGAGGCAGCCGGTATCCCATCGTCGTGGGACGAAGACACCGGAGACAACATCAGCTGGAAGACAGAGCTTCCGGAATTCGGTCATTCGACACCTGTGGTGCTCAATGGTCGGATCTGGCTGACATCGGCTTCAGAAGACGGCCATCGTCAGTACCTCAACTGCATCGATGCTGCTACGGGCCGCCAAATACATCACAGACTACTGTTTGAAAATGAAGACCCCGAACCGCTCAATAATCCGGTGAACACATATGCCTCGCCCAGCTGTATCGTGACGGAAGAGGCTGTCTATGTTCATTTTGGTTCCTACGGTACTGCCAGAGTCAATCCGGAGTCTCTTGAGGTTATTTGGCAGCGGCGCGACATAGAATGTCGCCACTTCCGAGGCCCAGGTTCTTCTCCCGTTGTGTACAGAAATTTGCTGATCCTGACGTTTGACGGCATTGATGTGCAGTTCCTCACTGCGCTTGATATGGAAACCGGCGAGACCGTCTGGTCGACTCCTCGCAGCACCGATTACGGAGATCTCGACGAAAACGGGAAACCCGCACGGGATGGTGACATCCGTAAGGCATACAGCACTCCTGGCCTTGTCGATGTTCATGGGCGGACACAGGTGATCTCTGTGGGGTCGCGAGCTGCCTTTGGGTACGACGCCGATACAGGTGAAGAAATATGGACCATCCGTCATGACGATTTCAACGCAGCAGCCCCTCCGGTCTTCTTCCAAAATCTGGCGATTCTGAATACCGGATCCAGTGGAGCAAACCTGATTGCTGTTGATCTCAATCCATTAACACAGGGAGATATTACGGATTCGTCTTACGTTGTCTGGGATCGTCACCGAGGCAATTCACGAATGGCATCGCCGTTGCTGTATGGCAGTCACGTCTTTATGGTGACACACGGAGGCGTGGCTGTGTGCGTCGAGGCTGCGACAGGTCGTGAGTTGAACAAAGTCCGTCTTGGTGGCACGTTCATCTCATCCCCGATCGCGGCCAACGGGTTGATCTACGTCGGGAATGATGAAGGAACCGTAGTAGTGTTTCGGGCGAATGCGTCTCTTGAAATTGTCGCCCGCAATAAACTGACAGAAGGAATGCGATCGTCACCGGCCGCAGCAGACGGGCGACTTTTTCTGCGAACAAAGAAGCACCTGTACTGTATTCTTTCGACGCAGTAGTATCTTTATGATACTTCGCAAAATCGAATGCGACATGTATCAGCGTAACCTGTCTGCGTGATTGTGATTTCTTTTGGTTGCCTGTTGTGCACACAGCGAAATCAGAAATCGAGATGCACGATTCGTCAGGTAATCAGCCGAACAAATTTCACTTTGCAGGGTCGAATATCGGCCTTGTCGTTACGAGCTTCGATCCGGACATCTGTGTTCCTGCTCTGGAAACAGCGGACGAGATGCTTCGAACAACCAGACGCCGTTCGCCATCCGGAATTATTCCATTCGTTGCACATGTATCTATTTCACCGTCTGGTTATCACGTACTGTCAGCATTGCACACCGCGGATGTTCCTCGTCCGGAATTGACTGTGAAATGCCTGGATAGATCTGCCAATGGTTCCTGACGGTGATGCGGAAGTGAAACGACTGCTGCCCGTTATGACATCAGGTATTTGCACCGGACCGGAACCGGGGATGGCATGTCCCGTAGAAGAGGCTGCTCCTCCCCAGGCTACAGCATGAACACACAAAACAGCCAGCAGTCCGTTTTCTTTGTCGTTATGACAGATTTCTGACGCAAACACATGTTAGAAACATCTGACCACAGACCGGGCGATTTGAGAATACCCCGCTTCCCGCGATCGCAGTATTTCCCGTTGCACGCGATCAACGATTTCCTGTAGAGCACAGGCAATTCCTGATCGTTGATCCTGCTGCCACAATGGTTGCTGTGTTTTGACAATGTTTGAGGACAGTACTGAAACAGTCACAACACTTGCACTGCATCACTTCCGGATTCAAACTGGCGGAACACACACATCATTCAGGTTGATTTTTACTGTTCCGTTCCCGATAAACGAATGACAGGAGTCTGAAATGACAACCGTCCGATTCCGCCGCTCTGCTGTCCTGCTTTTTCTGTTCCTGCCTGTGATCTGTGAGGGCAAAGACAAGCCGACGTTTACGGAATCAGGTCATACAACTGACCATCTTAAGATGGTGAAGAGGAGCCTTGTAAAAAACACTGCCGTGCTGCTTGATGTTCGTGAATACAGTGAGTGGAAGGCAGGGCACCTGGAACAGGCTGATCTGCTTCCGCTGAGTATCATTCGCAGCGGAAGACTGACGGATAAGCAGAAAAAAATGTTGCCGAAGGATAAGCCTGTGTACTGTCACTGCCGAAGTGGTGGTCGAGTACTGGCCGTTTCAAAAATTCTGCGGGGCAGGGGCTACGACATCAGGCCGTTGAAAGCAGGGTACTCTGATCTGCTTAAAGCCGGGTTTGAAAAGGCGAAGTAGCACACCTGGCCCTCTGGCAATTTTGCAACTGTATATGGACGCGTCGGACAAATGTTCGCATATGAACTCTAAGCGACTCGTGCCGGAGATCGCTCGAAATCCAACATTGCTGCGTATTTGTTACCGGCTGTGTAGAAAGAAAACTTTTCTTTCCACGAATTCGGAGATGTTCCCTCAGATATTCATGCCGCATTAACCGTGGCACCGAGCCGGTTCCTTATCTTTCGAACGAACGCCTCTTATGCCCGCTGGTGGGAAGCACGCACCCTGTGGGGAAACCTGGTCAAAATTAGCGGCAAACCTGGCCATTAAAGTGGCTAACCTGGTTCAGGCTGATGACGATGACGGACTCTGCGACAACATTCGAGTGACCGTGCAGGACGTGTTTGATCGGCGCCAGGAACGCAGTCAAAATCAGACGCGGGTGCAATAACGGCGAGCCGGCTATGCGGCCACCTTACAACTCACTACGAAGTTACCTGTACGTCGGTTTCCGGTGCGTCGTCACTGGCCGGGTCGAACCACGACTCTTTGAACTCAATTCGTTTTTTATGTTTCATTGCCAGGTTGGCAGTGAGAGCCATGATGGCGTCGGCCATGGCGATCCGACCGTCGCACCTTAACTCATTTCGACCCGTACGCACGCAGTAGCAAAAGTGCTCCATTTCTTCCTTATATCCGCGACTGACGGTCTCAGCTGGGCCGCTCTTGCTGGCTACTGCCGGTGCCGACGTCTCGTAGGAATCCAGTGCCGCGCCTCCTTTGGTGCCTTCGATTGCCCAGATTCGCTGTTCGACTCCACCAGGACTGGCTTTACTTGCTTCTTTATAAAGTAAAGCTTCTTTTTCAGTCTTCATGACGAGTGTCGCACGACTTCCGAACACTGCTTCACCATAGGGTTCCCAGCGATTTGTGTTCATGGAAGAGTAGGTCACGACGCTGATATCGCGTTCATTCTGTTCATATTGCTTACCGGGAAATTCAAATGTGACAAAGATCTGGTCGTCGATGTCACGAATATCTTCCTGAGCCGACTGCGGACCAATACCTTCGATACCGAAGAAATTCTTTCCGCCGTATCCCTGAACAGCAATGGGGTGTACTTTCCCGAGAAAAATACTGGCAGCATCAAGTTGATGACTTCCCAGTTCCGCCATGAGCCCGCCACCGGTTTCGTTGTACAGACGCCAGTCGACCAGCTTTCTCGCATTGTCATAACCGAACTCTCTGAGCGAGCCGTCCTTCTCCATGTCAACCAGAAGTTTTTTGTCTTCGGGGTGAGCTTTTGCAAATGCGTCCCATTTTTGCCACGCATCGCTCTTCGGAAAACTGTTATTGCGGTGCCACTGAGCTCGAATGAATTTGATATCTCCCAGCACACCCTGTTCTGTCAAATGAGCTGCGTTGGCATACAGAACGCTGTAATGTCGCTGATGACCGACAGCCAGTTTGAGATCTTTTTTATCAGCCAGTCGAATCATTTCCTTGCAGGCGGTTACCGTTTTGGCCATTAGCTTTTCACACAGCACGTGCAGCCCGGCTTCCATGCATTCAATTGCGACGGGCGCGTGCTGGTTGAGAGGCACTGCAATCACCACGGCTTCCAGACCCAGTTCGTCTTTCTTCGCAAGCAGGTCACGATGGTTGCTGAATGTCTTCACTTTGGTGTGATCCGGCCCCAGAACCTTGATCAATCCCTTCCGTGCTACCGGATGACTGCCCTTGAACGTTCTGTCGATATTGGCAGGACGAAGATCTGCAATGGCGACGATCTCCATATAATCCACGGGGTGCTCACTGATCAGTACATTGCCTTCGTCACCGGTACCAATGAACGCTGTGCGGACGGGTTTACCCTTGAGTTTATTGTATCCAAAGTAGAGCGCCCCGAGGCCGGCACCGGCAGCAGCACTACTCTTGAGAAATTCGCGACGTTCAACGCCGACTGTCTGGCCAAAGTTGTGTTTTCCGGTTGCCTGCTGTTCGGGTGTCAATTGCACGATATTTCTCCTTAACAACGGAGTGCTGATAACTTATTTTTGAATATGAATAATTGTTCAGGAATGGGTGTGTTATGCCGAAGCGGTTCCGACTTTCCGACCACGGAACCATGCGTCCACACCGAACCACCGCCCTGTCGGCAGAGAGGCGATCGCCAGCAATGCAATGACCTCAATCAGATTCTTGTTGATGATGTAACTGTGTTCCGGGCCTGGTATTTCCGGCACCCCGGGCAGCGGAGGCATCGCCAGGTAGAAACTGAACAACATTCCTGCGGCTGAGATCGCTGCGAATCGGGTAAACAGACCGGAGATCAGCAGGATTCCAAGAATTGTCAGTCCCCACATCGTCGTCAGATCAGCAATACGCAGTATAGACCACGGTTTTGACTGTAGACCGCTTTCGATTTGATTCGGAGTCAGCAGCCCTCGGGCTTTCTCGTGAAATTCATTTTCCAGAGATTTGACCGGAGTCGTGATTTCGGCCCGTAACGACTGTATTTTTTTCCAGTCTGACTGAAGATGATCCCATTGAAAATGGGTTTTCGCGTTGTCTCGCAGATTTTGGTATCGAGTCAGCATTGCCCGATATTTTTGCTTTTGACCGACTCGCTGAGAGTCTGCATACGGTTTTAGCTGAATACCCAGAAGCTCAGGATTTCCCTTGAGTGCTCCCGCGAGTTTTTCCTTGTATCCAATGCCCCGTTTCTGCCTTTGGTAGACTTGCTGTACCGCTTTCTCATACTGCCTGCCGGCCTCGTCATCCTGGTCTTTTACGATTCTGAGTAGTTTATCCCGTTCACTGTCTTTGAGATGGTTTCTTCCGTCAACATAAAGTCGCTTCCGTTTGGCATCATACCATACGTTCTTTTCACTGACCCGAGCCGCTTCTCTGAGACTGGTGACACCCGCCGGCAGCGATTCCAGTTCAGCAGCATAGGCGGGCCGTCCGTCGACATTGCCAAACGCTCCGTTCAGTAATTTGTCCAGACGCTTCGACTGATCTTTGCTGAGATCATATTGTGAGCGGAATCGTCGTGCCCAGTCGTCCCATCGAGCTGCTACCACATCGTAATTTAGCCAGTCCAGGTCATCCGGATCACCTGCCATTGATCGAAAGATATTCCTGAAAGGCCCCTCCGCATTTTTTAGATATCCGACTGATGACCAGGGGCGGGGAGTATCAAGTGTGTCGAGTTTCCAGAGACCTTCGTAAAGCAGCTGCCAGCCTATTGCCAGACGCAGTATCACGAGAATTATTACGGCGATGATAGAGTTTCGCTGCATGTCCATTACCTGGGTTGACTTTTCAGGACAGGGCAACCAGCCCTTCGTCCCAGTAAAGCTGGTCCGGTGGAATTCCGACGACAACAGGCTGAATTCGGGCACCGCTTTCAGGAAACGGAACCAAAATCGCACCAACCTCCCGGAAATTATCACAATACTCGACGGCCTTTTCGACCCCCAGTACAAAAAACGCTGTGGAAAGCGCATCAGCAACCGCTGCTGATTCAGCTAAAACCGTCACCGACAACATTCCTTCAACCGGCCAGCCAGTTCGCGGGTCGAGAATATGGCCAAATCGACGCCCTTCGCAGCGAAAGAATTGTACATTTGAACCGCTCGTTGACATTGCCTGATTCCTGAGAATTACCGTTCCCAGTCGACGATTTGTCAGCAATGGGTTACCAATCCCAACCGGCCAACCAGCCAAAACGTTGTGTTCACCACGGGCGATCAGGCTGCTGCGACCTCCGTGAATCAAAAAACTCTTCGGTCGAATTGCCCCTGCTTCAATGATTTCAATGGCACGATCCAGTGCAAATCCTTTGCCGATGGCTCCCGGATCCAGAGACAGGCCGCTGGTTTGCACTGTCACTGTTCGGGAACAGTCATCCAGTCGGAGATGCTGCATCCCCGAAGTGCTCACGGCGTGCCGGATCTCAGTGTTTGTGGGAATTCGTTGTTCTGCCCTGCACTGTTTCCACAGCCGGATTTGAGCACCGGACGCCAGATCAAATGCTCCCCCGGTTGTTTCCGACAGATTTTGCGACAGTTGAAGTATCCGGAACAGGCCATCGGAAACCGTAATGCGGCATCCTTTGTCGAGTGCGTTTAGCTGTGACAGTTCGCTTTCGGGTTGATACGAACTCAACCAGGATTCAATCGCGGGTACGACTTCCAGTCCATCACCGCAGTTCAGTAATTCAGCGGTTTCCCCGGCATTGACTGCTGCTGCAAAGTCGCAGGCCATCGCATGGATGCTGAGTCTCAGTGTTGCCCCGGCAACAGGCAGGTCGCGCTGCCTGACCACTCTACCAAACAGAAGATCACGCCGCGATTTTTCCGAACCAGCCATTTGATTCATTTTTCAACAGCGAATTGGCGCGAGAATGTGCCGGAAACTCATACAGCCTTTTCAATATGAACCTTAGGCGGACAGAGGAAAACGGCATGTGTTCAGGAACGTTGATACTCGGGAGAATTGAGTTCCTGCATCCATTCCTGAATGGTACGAATCTGTGGATCCGGCTGACCACGGAGTGCTTCCAGGGCTTCGACAACGGCCACACAGCCTGGCAGTGTTGTTACACAGGGAACCCGGTGTGCCACCGAAGCAGCCCGAATACGTCCTTCATCCGTTCGTGCGCCCTTTCCACTTGGCGTGTTGAAAATGAATTGAATTTCACCGTTTGCCATAACGTCCAGCAGGTTTGGTCGACCTTCCTGCAGTTTGCGAACAACGTCCACTTCGATCCCGGCTTCCCGGAAGACGCGGGCGGTTCCCGCTGTACAAACGATATCGAATCCAAGCTGCTTCAAACGACGTGCGGTACTGATCATCTTGTTTTTGTGACCGGCGGCCACACTGATGAATACTTTCCCTTCGGTCGGCAGCTGAGCCCCGGCGGCGATCTGGGACTTGGCAAACGACACCGGAAATGTTTTATGAATCCCCATGACTTCACCCGTTGATCGCATTTCCGGACCAAGCACAATGTCGACTCCAATGAATCGATTGAACGGAAAGACGCTTTCTTTCACGGACGTGTAGTTCGGTACAATTTCATGGGTCTGGTTTTGTTGTTTGAGGGTGACGCCTGCCATGACCTTTGCGGCAATTCGAGCCAGCGAACGGCCGGTGGCCTTGGATACAAAAGGTGAAGAACGGCTGGCACGAGGATTCACCTCCAGGAGGTAGACAATAAAATCATCGTTTTCGGCCTTGACCGCGAACTGAATATTCATGAGTCCCCGTACCTGCAGTTCTGCGGCGAGAGACCTTGTGGCAGCACGGATTTCCTGGAGCACTGATTCCGGAAGAGAATGAGGAGGCAGTGCACAAGCCGAATCTCCTGAGTGCACACCGGCTTCTTCGATGTGCTCCATAATCCCTCCCACGATCGTTGTCTCACCATCCGAAATGGCATCCACATCAACTTCGATTGCGTCTTCCAGGAATTTGTCGATCAGGACCGGTTTTTCGGGAGAGGAGTCGACTGCTTCCGTCATGTAGCGAACTAAAGATTCCTGGTCGTAGCAGATTTCCATGGCTCGCCCCCCCAGCACGTAACTCGGACGCACAAGGACCGGGTAGCCGATTCTGTCGGCTGCCGTTCGAGCGCCCTCTGTGTTGACTGCTGTTCCGTTTGGCGGTTGACGCAGTTCCAGTTTTTCCAGGATGGCCTGAAACCGCTCACGGTCTTCGGCCGCGTCGATCATGTCCGGGCTGGTGCCAATAATGTTGACACCGGCGGTTTCGAGTCCACGGGCGAGATTCAGAGGCGTTTGTCCGCCGAACTGTACGATCACACCATCCGGGGCCATTCGGTCGTAGATATTCAGAACATCTTCTGTAGTGAGAGGTTCGAAGAACAGATAGTCTGAAGTGTCGTAGTCTGTCGAAACCGTTTCCGGGTTCGAGTTGACCATAATACTTTCGATTCCAAGTTCTTTCAGTGCAAACGCTGCCTGGCAACAGCAGTAGTCGAATTCAATTCCCTGACCAATCCGGTTTGGGCCACCGCCCAGTATCATGATTCTTTGTGCGTCCTGTTTCTTGACAGGAGTTTCGTCTTCCTGTTCATAGGTGGAATAGTAGTATGGTGTGTGTGCCTCAAATTCTGCGGCGCATGTGTCTACCTGCTTGAATGTCGCCTCGATTCCCAGCGACTTGCGATAGCGCCGTACTTCCATCTGTGAGGTATTCCACCAGAACCCCAGTTGCGCATCTGAAAATCCGTTTTGCTTGGCTCGTTTCATCAGTTCAGGTGATACGTCCTGAATACGTGCCATCGACCGGATTTCGTCTTCGATTGATATTAACTGACGCAGGTTCCGCAGGAACCACGGATCAATGTCCGTCAGGGCGAAGATGTCATCGACACTCATGCCCGACCGGAACGCGTAACGCAGCCAAAAAATCCGACCTTCGTTGGGAGTTGACAGCTTCTTGCGAATGGCGTCTGTATCGGGCTGTTGACTGGTGCCCCACAAATCCTTCTTACCGCCGCCGAATCCGAACTGTCCGATTTCAAGGCCTCGCAGTGCTTTTTGCAGTGACTCCCGGAAAGTGCGTCCAATGGCCATCGTCTCGCCCACAGATTTCATCTGCACCGTGAGTGTGGGGTCGGCTTCCGGAAATTTCTCGAACGTCCAGCGAGGAATTTTGGTCACGACGTAGTCGATGGTCGGTTCGAAACAGGCCAGGGTTTCCTGGGTGATGTCATTGGGAATTTCATCCAGCGTGTAACCCACCGCCAGCTTGGCGGCAATTTTTGCAATCGGGAAGCCGGTCGCCTTCGATGCCAGTGCACTGGAACGACTGACTCTTGGATTCATTTCGATGATCGTCATGCGACCCGTGCGGGGATCGATGGCGAACTGAACATTGGACCCCCCTGTTTCCACACCGATTGCCCGCATACAGGCAATGGTTGCATCACGCATCCGCTGATATTCCTTGTCCGTCAGCGTTTGCGCCGGAGCGACTGTGATGGAATCACCCGTATGAACTCCCATCGGATCGAAATTCTCAATCGAACAGATGATGACCACGTTGTCAGCGCGATCACGCATCACTTCCATTTCGTACTCTTTCCACCCAAGGATGGATTCTTCCAGCAGTACCTCTGTCACCGGTGAGAGTTCGAGTCCCCGGCGGACGATGTCCTCAAACTCGTGAATGTTGTATGCAATTCCTCCTCCGGTTCCTCCAAGTGTAAAACTGGCCCGTACGATCACCGGCAGGCCGATGTCTTCGACGGCCGTTTTTGCTTCGTCCAGCGTGTGAACTGCGGCGCTTCTGGGGACTTCCAGGCCGATTGCGGTCATCGCTGTCTTAAACGATTCACGTTCTTCGGCCCGGTTGATGACATCCTCGCGTGCTCCGATCATTTCACAGTTGTACTTTTCCAGAATCCCTCTGCGAGCCAGATCCATGGCCGTATTGAGTCCGGTCTGCCCGCCAAGCGTTGGCAGCAGCGCGTCAGGTCGCTCCTGTTCGATGATCTTTTCAACGTACTGCCATGTAATCGGTTCAATGTAAGTTCGATCGGCTGTATCCGGATCGGTCATGATCGTGGCAGGGTTGGAATTGACCAGAACGACTTCGTATCCCTCTTCACGAAGAGATTTGCAGGCCTGTGTGCCCGAGTAATCAAACTCACAGGCCTGTCCGATGACAATGGGACCGGAACCAATGATCAGGATCTTATGGATGTCTTTACGCCGTGGCACTATTTATATTCCTGCACGATATGGTGGTGCTGGTTTCAACATGGTGATGCTGGTTTCAACCGTTTGCGAGGGGCACGGACCACCCGTGTGAATACTCTTCCCCGGAGTAAACGGAGAATCGTGCCCGCTGGCAGTGGAGGCAGCAAACCGCGCAAAATCTGGAGAAGGTTAACAGCAATCCTGGGGCATTCAAGAATCGGGCCGGAACGGTTTGTATGATGAACCATGAATGAGACGAAATCAGTCTCACTGAGACCGGATTGCTGCCTTCTGAGTGGTTCGATGGCCTTTTTCTTGCTGTCTGCAGACAACGGCTGGTTTGTCAGTCTGTTTCTGAGTCATTTTATCCGGTGTGTAACGGCTGACATGTTCCACCTGCCGGCGGTTGCTCCATCCCGTAAAATTAATTCATGGAGGTCTTCCGTATCCGTTCGTGTCGACAATTCTTCATTGTCGTGACCGGATTCGGTACAATGACCAAACGCGACAATTCTGCAGCAGACGGGGCCGTGCTTTGGTTCAAAAGCTGATTATCGACGCCGATCCGGGTATCGGTGATACCCTGGCCATTTTGACTGCAATGGCCGATCCCTCCATCGAACTGCTGGCCGTTACAGCGTCTGCCGGGATTGTTTCCGGCGTCCAGGCAACTCGCAATCTGCAATACCTGATCGAACTGATCGATCCTGTGCGACATCCGCGAATCGGTCAGTGCAACCTGCCGGCATCGATTAATGACGCGATGCCTGAGGTTGCTGATCTGTTCAACAGTCTGAATGGCCGTCACGGACTTGGCGGGACAGACGTACAGACTGCTGATCTTCATAACCGCCGGGAGTCGATCAAGCTGATCGTCGATATCGTTCGCGAATTTCCCGGTGAAGTTCGGCTGCTGACGCTCGGACCATTTTCAAATCTTTGCGCTGCCGCCGATTATGATCCGGAATTATCGGAACACCTGCACAGTGTCGTATCGCTCGGGGGCAGTACCCGAGCGGCAGGGGATGTCACTGCAACTGCTGAGTTCAACATATGGGCAGACACTCAGGCCGCACGTGCTGTCTGTGGAGTGCCGGTGCATAAAACTTTGGTCCCGCTGGAAATCAGTCGGCAGCCGGTACTCAGTTTTGACGACGTTGACACGTTATGCGGATTTCTGAAAAACACGACGAAAGGAGCTTTTGTATCCCGCCTGCTCCAGTTCTCAATTCGCGGATATCGTAAATACAGGGCTCAGGAGGGAATTCCTCTGCAGGGAGTTTCAGCACTTGCCGTGGCTGCCAGCGCCGAAGCCTTTCAGGTTGAAAGCGGACTGATCGATGTTGAAACGACCGGGGAGCTGACTCAGGGAATGACGGTGATTGATCGGCGCCCGATTCGGTCACGGCGCAATAACTTTGACGTAGTGACGTCAATCGATGATCTTGGTGTTGTGGACTATTTTACCCGAGCTATTCGTCGCATTTGTCAGTGAGTTATGTTTCTGAACCGGTGTTGTCATGTGATGAACTCTTTTTTCTCAGCAGCGTTGGACCCTGTCATTGTGTAACGTGTGGTGGTCAGGGGATGACATCAGACGAAGTCCTGGCCGGATTTGCACGGTTGTTTCCTTTTTACCGGGCGTGCAATGCGGTCATGACAGAATTGAAGCAGACTGATCATGTTGGACCTTCCTGTCGTATGCAGTTTTGAAAGTCGTCGTGCGGAACAAATGTTCCGACTGATCGAACGTCACGGCGGACAGCCGATTGTTGCCCCTTCGATGCAGGAGATTCCTCTGGAAAACAATCGGCCGGCCGTTCGAGGCATTCATCTGCTTGCTTTGGGAAAGGTCGACTTCCTGATCCTGCTCACCGGTGTGGGAACGACTGCCATGATGGAACTGGCGCGATCGATATCACTGGAACAGCGACTGCTGGAGCAAATGGCCTGCCTGCCAATTATTGTTCGGGGACCCAAACCGGCCGCCGTGATTCACAGGCTGGGACTCCAGCCTGCGATTTCAGCGGAATCACCTAATACCTGGCGAGAGGTTATGGCGGCTATCGATGCAGCCGGTCTCAGCCTTCAGGGACGAACTGTGGCCGTGCAGGAATACGGCGTTTCCAGTCCGGACCTGACTGGTGCTCTGCAGTGTCGAGGAGCTGCCGTACAGCACATTCCGGTCTATCGCTGGGCCCTCCCTGAAAAACAGGCACCGTTGCGACAGGCAATCCATACATCCGTTGACGGAAAAACGGATATGACACTGTTCACGAGTGCTCAGCAGTTACGGCATGTGCTGCAGGTGGCTCGGGAGCTGGGTCTGGAGGACAAATGGCTGGGGACTGTTCCCAATATCGGTTCGATTGGTCCTACCTGTTCGGACGCAATTCGTGAGGCTGGTCTGCAGGTTTGGTTTGAAGCAGACCCGCCAAAAATGGGCCCGCTCGTTCGAGGCGCTCTGGAACAGTATAGTTCGTAGCAATTCAGACGCGTAGTACGATGTATACGGGCATTTTCCGGTCGGAAAACTGCGAATACCCAAGCTTTGTCTTGTAGGCAATCAAGTTCAATCTTCCACAGAAATCTGTTTCCATGGCTCGACATGACGGACGTGCAGTTGACGAATTGCGACCCATTTCTATTCAGCGTGGATTTACAAAAACAGCTGCAGCAGGTGTCCTGGTCCAGGCGGGCGACACGATGGTGCTTTGTACCGCCAGTCTTGAAAAATCGGTTCCGTCGTGGCGTCATCCTCGTGATGAACATGCACCGGTACTCGGCTGGGTGACTGCCGAATACAGTATGCTTCCTGGCAGCACATCACCTCGAAAACACCGAGACCGAAAAAAAGTTGATGGTCGAACTACTGAGATTCAGCGACTGATCGGCCGAAGTCTGCGCGCGGCTGTCGATTTCGAAGCGCTGGGAGAACACACAATTGTTGTTGATTGCGACGTTTTGCAGGCTGACGGCGGCACGCGTACTCTCAGTACGACGGGTGGTTTCATTGCGTTGTGTGAGGTGATCCTTTCGATTGAATCAGAGAGACCCATACTGCGAGACAGTGTGGCGGCTGTCAGTGTGGGCGTGATCGAAGGCAAGCCCGTACTGGACCTGGATTACGTTGAAGACAGTTCTGCCGATGTGGATATGAACGTCATTATGACCGGCAGTGGTCGATTCATTGAGGTGCAGGGGACTGCAGAAGGGGAACCATTTGATGATGAGACTTTGCAGCAACTGCTGAGTCTGGGTCGCAGTGGGATTCAGCAACTCACGCAATATCAACGGAAGTCGTTTGGCGAACTGTGGCCGCTCAAATAGCCTTCTCCGCAGACAAAATTTGTCAGTTTTCGAAGTGTTGACTTCTGAAGTTCTGGGGGCCGACGCTCTGTCGGAGCCGCGACGGTTGAATCGGCCAGTGGATTTGTCCGGAGTCTCACCTCCCGAAGACATACTGGTCGCTGAAATTTTCAAGCCGAATTCATGCCAAAATACAGAGACACACCCGATGAGATCGAAGGAATGCCCAGGGGGGTTCCCTACATCATTGGTAACGAAGCTGCTGAACGCTTCAGTTTCTATGGAATGAAGTCCATCCTGACCATTTTCATGGTCGACTATCTGCACCGGATGGGCAATGTCTATGTCGCCCAGGGGATGTCAAACGCTGAAGCCACTGAGCATTATCACACGTTCACAGCACTGGTGTACTTCTTCCCGCTGGCCGGGGCTTTGCTGTCGGACACGATTCTGGGAAAATATCGCACGATCTTCTGGCTGTCACTGGTCTACTGCGGCGGCCATGCCGCGTTGGCCATGATGGGCGTGCCGATCATCACGGCTGGTATGTGGCTGGTGGTCGGACTGTGGCTGATCTCCGTCGGATCAGGGGGCATCAAACCCTGTGTTTCGGCTCATGTGGGAGACCAGTTTGGAAGTTCCAATAAGCACCTCCTCAGTAAGGTCTATCAGTGGTTCTATTTCAGCATTAACTTTGGATCATTCATTTCGACGCTGCTGACTCCGTGGCTGCTGGAGCACTATGGACCTCACTGGGCCTTCGGTATTCCAGGTGTACTGATGGCAGCCGCGACACTACTGTTCTGGATGGGGCGACGCGTCTTTATCCACATCCCACCGGCCGGAAAAAGTTTTCTAACGGAGACATTCAGCTGGACCGGAATCTCTGCTGTGCTGAAACTCAGCCTGATCTTTTCTTTCGTGGCTGTTTTCTGGGCGTTATTTGACCAGACCGGATCGTCATGGGTACTGCAGGCCAGGGATTTAAACCGGTACTGGCTGGGGCGAGAATGGCTGGCATCTCAAATTCAGGCAGTCAATCCCATCCTGGTGCTGATCCTGATTCCACTTTTTCAGTTTGTGATCTATCCATCCATTGACCGAGTTTTTCGACTGACGCCAATTCGGAAAATTGGTATTGGACTGTTCGTTATGGTTGCCGGCTTCGCGATTATTGCAGTGCTGCAGGAACGCATTGATGCGGGATCACAACCATCGATCTCCTGGCAGTTCCTTGCCTACGGCGTGCTGACGGCCTCGGAGGTGATGGTGTCGATCACATGTCTGGAATTTGCCTACACTCAGGCACCCAGAACAATGAAATCTCTGGTGATGGCAGTTTTTCTGGCTTCTGTGTCACTGGGAAACGTCTTCACTGCCGTCGTTAATAATTATATTCAGACACCGGCCGTGTCGTCTCTGGCCGCAGGACTCAACGTTCGGTTACTCAATCCAGGGGACGTCATCGAATCTTCGCAGTGGAATGCGACCTGGGAAATCGATGGCAAACAGCAAACCATTCAGGAAGCCGGAGCAGACGGACAGGCGGGTACCGGTGACGATATCACACTGGTGTTGGATGAGAACGGACAACTTGTTTCGGTCCGCACGTCTTCGACTACCGCATTTGAAGAAGCTGCTGAAAAGATCGAAGCGATGTTTTTTGCCGACTTGGCCAATGATAGTGAAAAGAAACTTCCAACTGTCGAAGCCGGAAACAAAGAATTACAGTCGGCAACAGACAGTTTTGGTAACCCGATCCGTTACAGACTTCAGTCGCGGGACAGTTATCAGCTGATTTCAGTCGGAGCTGACGGGCAGGATGAAACCCGGTGGGACATGATTTTGACCGGATCCGTGAGTCGCAGAAAAGCAGACACTGTTGATCCAGCCGGCGATGCAATTCCGTATTTTAACTGGCTGGAACGCAAAACGATCGAACAGAAGTCGGGAGGCGACAAATCAAAAGTACCCGGGATTCAGCAGGAAATTCTGAACAGTCGCGGTGGTGGAGGAGAAACCAGTTTTTCCAGAGATTTCACGGTGGGTGGGCGAACACTTTTGGAAAGAGCCGATTATTTCTGGTTTTGGACCGGGTGCATCCTGGCGACGGCAGTCCTGTTTATTCCTGTTGGTCTGTTGTATAAAGAAAAGACATTCATTCAGGGCGAGTAGGTGTTCCGGCTTCACAGGCTCGCCGAAATGTCAACCACGGCTTGTGGCCGGAACTTCTGTATGACAGACTGCCATTCCTTTCTGAAGTAAGGTGGCCGGCATTCATCGTATCAGTTTAGAACAGTGCAAACATGGACCCTGATCTCATCCTTCCTGTCATCTCCCGCTGGGCTCACATTGGCTGCGCGATCGTGCTGATCGGCGGGAGCGCATTTATCTGGCTGGTGTTGCAGCCGGTTCTTAGAGATGAAAGCTCAGATCTGCACGATCGGATTCGTGGCCGCTGGAAGATGTTCGTCCATCCTGGCGTGCTGATCCTGCTGTTCAGTGGTGTCTACAACTTTGTGAAAGCGGTTCCGAATCACCGTGGAGATTTGCTATACCACATGTTGCTTGGAACCAAAATGCTGCTGGCCTTGATTGTGTTTGCTCTGGCCTCCATTCTGGTTGGCAATAAGCCTGGGACTCAGAAAATTCGCAACAACGCCCGTAAATGGCTGGGTCTGACGCTACTGTTGGCCATTGTTATTGTAGGCATCAGTGGATTCGTCAAGATCCGTCCGTATTCGGTTCCTTCAGCTGCGTCTGTCGCGGATGCCAATACAGAATAAACGTCCTGCGGCGTGCTGAAAGCTGACGCAGCAATGATCTGGCGACGTGTTTTCGTGAGCTGGTGCAGACAAACGGGCGAGCAACAACCTGTGACACTGCGCGCAGATCTGTCATTCAGATACGGGGCACGGACTGGCCGTGGGTTCGGATTAATTTGACTGGTGAACGCCGGGCGTTCAGTCTTGCGACTGGCCCCGGATCATTTCCTGCAGTACGCCGGTTGTTGAACTCACCGACAGGCAAAGCGAACCAAAAAATTGCCAGGAAAATTTGAGATTACGGCAGACGGTACTAACCGGCATCGGCGTCCGGATCGACGTCGTATTTACGCCAAATCGCTCGTTCCCATTCGACGATCACGGGGTTCACCACATTTCCTCTCGTCAGTCCCATTACCGGGGTGCGACTAAAATTCATTTTTCCTTCAGCGGCAAACCGTTCGTGAAGTCCGTCCATTCCACTGTCCTCGGTGGGGAAGCGTCCGGTGACGTGCACCAGAAAATAGCGCGTCCGATCGAAATTGGGAACGATTCCCACTTCATCATCGTTCATGTCTTCAAAAACTGTTTCCATAAACTCATTGTCAATGCCTGTCAGAGTTGAGATGCCGTCAGCGAAGCGAATCGTTGACAGTTCCACCCGAGGCTGATTTGCCTGAAAACTTGTTGGCGGTGTCTGAGTTTGACGAAGCCAGGAAAATTCTTGTGATGTACGTACGGTGAGTGTTGCTGTTTCGTCTTCTCCGGTAATCGATTGCAATTCCAGCGTTGATGCCATGGACGTTCGAGCTTCGTCAGCTTTCGCCAATCCGTCCCTCACCATCTGAGCAAGCTGCTCGGCACGTTTTGTTAGAAGTTCCCGAGCCTGAACCCGTTTGATCGAAAGCACCACCTGTTCACGAACCCCAGGTTCATCCAGCGTTGCCGGGACATGAGGTTCGAAAAATTCGACCACCCAGTAGACGTAGTGGCGCTGGTTGTCGTTTTCTACCAGCGGACTGTCGACGGCCAATTGCGGCTGAAACAACTGGGTGTTATTGGCGGCTATGTCGTCCGGGCTGAATCGGGAAAAGACTTCGTATGCTGTTGAATCAGTTCCCCCACGGGCCTGGAATGCAGAACTCCCAGGCCTGACAGCAACTCCCAGCGGGTAGTCATCGGCATTGCTGAATTCCAAATATGATACCACGCGTGGCGTCACTGCGTAGGTGAATCCGTTTTCAGCGGCATAGGTTTTCATTCGTTCCAGGTATTTCGATGTGGTTTCTGCCATCTCGCGGCGTACGTCGGCTTCCGCTGCCTGGGGATCTTCGGCGAACTTTTGAGGACCGTTTTCGACAATTTTAGCTCTTTCATTGTTCCGTTCTGACTGCAGTGACTGCAGAAAACTCAGCCCTTCAGCTATTTTTTGATCGATGGCCTCACCGATGTGTTGGTCCAGTAATCTTTCATGAATCTCATTACGAAGCTCTTCATCGAGTTTGCGATACTCGCGGACAGGCTCTGTGGCCGAATCTTCTGAGGAGGATTCTGCATTCGGTTCTTTAGGAATTACGAGTGCCGGCGGAGTTTCGGATGTAGCCGGGGTTCCCGTTTCTTCAACGCTGTCCGTATTTTCTGCTGACTCGCCTTCCGCACCAGTCTGCTGATCTTCGGCAACGGTGGATTCATTGCCGTCTACCGGATCATCAATCGAAAACTGTCCCCCGTTTTGATCAGGATCCGCCGGAGCATTATCTGCCGGTGTTTCAGGCACCGCTGTTGTGTCTTCTTCGGTGGCTGATTCATTTTTGGTTTCTTCCGGCAAAGGTTGGTCGGTATTACCTGCGGTATCGGATGTATCCTGATTTGAGGATTCATCATCATCATTCTGTGTGGCAGGATCAGCGTCTGAACCGGGGGGCACGCCAATCGGAGTCTGATCGCCGGGAGTGTCGTCGAGTTCTGAGGGACTTTTGCCGTCAGTGTCCGTTTTCTCCGGAAGCACGATGGTGCTGTATTCAATCTCGCGATTTTCGGTGTAGTACGTTTCGATTTCTTCGTCGGTCACCGATGGAACTGTCGATTTCATGGAATCATAGTCCAGTTCCAGCCAGGCAATTGCCGCGCGCCCCGGGAGTAAGAATCCGGCCGATCCCGGTTCATCCTGGTTGGGTCGTTTGCCGGCAGCGGACGCAAACATTTTTTCAACCTCGGCATCCGACGGGTCGTCCACCTGATCTAAAAAAGCATCTACATCGAGTTCGGCGACGTCGATTGCCTGCCGCACATTCATTCGCTGAAAATAATCCCAGTACACAGCGGGTGATGGTGGCGCCACACTTCCATCCGGTACGAGTGTCCGGTAGGCAATTTCGTTGCGGATGTGTTCCCGCAGGATGTCATACAGGACTTCGGAACGAACCGGGCCTCGTTGATACATGAGAGCACGTCTGGCTTTACCGAAAGCTTCCCGGGAAAGTTTCTCAAATGTGTTTTTGTTGACGTATTCGGTGACCATTTCGTCTGTCACAACAATACCCAGCGCGTTTGCCTCTTCGTGCATCAATCGGCTGAACAGCAGGTCCTGCTCCCGTGTTGGCTGGCCAAATCCGAATTGCCGGGCAAACCGTCCGCTTCCATTACCCAAAGCCTCTTCGGTGGCGAGTCCCATAAATTGATTAGCAACCATTCGACGCTCGGACAGATCCTGCAGATCTTCCTGTTCGATGATTCCGAAACTTGTTGCGAGGACTCCGTCGGGGCGGTTGAATTCCGGCATCAGCAGGCCAAGCAGTGTGCCGAGAAGGGCTCCACCAATCCCCCATTGCAGCCAGCGCCCCGTAGTTAGTCCGGCAACGCCAAAAATAAGACCGCCGATCAGCAGGCCAAGCAGCCAGAAATTAGCCCCCTGCTGAGTAAAAAGAGCGTCCAGCGTAAATACAAGCATCGCCAAAATCACCAGCACAACCATCATGCCAGCCTGGTGTTTGCGAAAGAACTTGAAGGGGGATGCCATATGTACCGCTCTTATTCTGAATCTGCTGAAACATTGACAATTTTGCCACCTGGGTTGACAGGTTGGGGAAAAATGCCCTATTTCACCGCATTCGAGGTGGGACAGATGATGTCAGATCTGCCCCGCGTAATCGTTGGCGAAGCAATCAAGCCCAAGATTTTAGCTGGCCGGAGTGCTTAGGCAAGGTCAATCCAATACTGGAGTTACGTCAGTCTGACTTGTCCGCCTTCCCCGGTACTCTATGCTGTAAACCTGATTCTTAGTTTTCAATCTGTTTGTGCTCCGGCCGTCGGCAGGCTGGTGCGTTCTCCTGTTTCACACAACCAATGGCTCATCCGCATGGCTCCACGCAAGAAGGCACTCGTCATTGTCGAGTCTCCTGCGAAAGCAAAGAAAATCCAAGGATTCCTTGGTAGTGACTATGCCGTGCGTGCGAGTGTTGGTCATGTTCGCGATCTTCCGGCAAATGCGAAAGAGGTGCCTGCTGCGCTGAAAAAGGAGTCATGGGCTTCTCTTGGAGTCAATGTGGACAATGACTTCGATCCCCTGTACGTGGTTTCGACAGACAAGAAAAAAATCGTCAGGGAACTTAAGAGTCTGTTGAAATCTGCTGATGAGTTGATCGTTGCTACAGACGAAGACCGGGAGGGAGAAAGCATTGGCTGGCATTTGGTGCAGTTGCTGGCTCCCAAAGTTCCCGTAAAACGCATGGTGTTTTCTGAAATCACAAAGAAGGCGATTCTTGAAGCGTTGGCGGATACGAGAGACCTTGATGAGAATCTGGTTGCTGCTCAGGAGACTCGCCGTGTTGTCGATCGTCTGTATGGATATACGCTCAGCCCGCTGCTGTGGAAAAAGATTGCCCCGAAACTATCAGCCGGCAGAGTGCAAAGTGTGGCGGTACGGGTGCTGGTCGATCGTGAAATCGAACGTCTGAAATTCCATAGTGGTACGTTCTGGGACCTGAAAGCGACATTGTCTGCTCCGGACGGTGCTTCATTCGAAGCCGTGTTGCAGACCGTCGGTGGTCAACGAATTGCCAGCGGAAAAGACTTTGACGAAAACACTGGTCAGCTCAGGGATGGCTCGACGGTGCTGTTGCTGGAAGAAGCCGCGGCAGATGATTTGCAGACGCGTATTTCTGCCGGGTCATGGACTGTCACGAATGTCGAACAAAAGCATCAGACACGCCGTCCTTCGCCTCCGTTTACAACCAGTACGATGCAGCAGGAGGCCAACCGTAAACTTGGTATGGGGGCACGTGATGCGATGCGAACTGCGCAGAATCTGTATGAGGCAGGTCATATCACATACATGCGTACAGACAGCGTGAGTCTCAGCGGGGAAGCGGTCGATGCCGCGCGAGGTCGGATCGATGATTTGTACGGTACAGATTATTTGAGTCCTTCGCCTCGACAGTTCACGAGCAAGTCCAAAGGGGCCCAGGAGGCACATGAAGCCATTCGGCCGGCCGGTACCCAAATGAAAACCAGTGATGAACTGGGACTCAGCGGTCCGCAGCAGCGACTGTATGATCTCATCTGGAAACGCACCATGGCTACTCAAATGGCCGACGCTCGACTGAGATTCGACGCAGTCACGATCTCGGTGGACGATGCTGAATTCCGTGCCAGCGGACGAACGGTCGAGTTTTCCGGATTTTTCCGTGCCTACGTGGAAGGATCCGATGATCCGGAAGCCGCCATCGAGGATCGGGATTCCCCGTTACCACCACTGAAACAGCAGAACACTGTTGACTGCGATGGTGTGGAAGCGATCAGTCACGAAACAAAACCACCAGCCCGATACACCGAAGCCTCGCTGGTCGCCCGTCTTGAAGCAGAAGGGGTTGGTCGCCCGTCCACATATGCCAGCATTATCAGTACAATTCAGTCTCGTGAGTATGTAAATGCCAATGGCAAACAGCTGGTTCCGACGTTCAAGGGGCTTGCCGTCACCCGTCTTTTGGAAAACCATTTTCCAAATCTGGTGGATCTTGGATTTACAGCCGGTATGGAACAGACGCTGGACGACATTGCAGCCGGCAATGCAGATCGTCTTCCCTACCTTCGTCAGTTCTATTCAGGCAGTGACGGAATTGATGAACAGGTCAGGAAGAAAGAATCTGATATCGATCCCCGGCAGGCATGTACTCTTAAGCTGCACGGGATTGATGCTGACGTTCGAGTTGGTCGCTACGGTCCGTATTTCGAAAAGGTCGACGGTGAAGAAAAGCTGACAGCCTCGATTCCGAACACGGTTGCTCCTTCTGATTTGAGTAACGATCTTGCCGACCGGCTGATCGAAGAAAAGCAGAAAGGTCCGACCTCTCTGGGGATGCATCCGGAAGAAGGTCTGCCGGTGTATCAGCTGTCCGGTCCTTTTGGGCCCTATTTGCAGCTGGGTGAAGTGACGGAGGAAGTTCCAAAGCCCAAACGCTGCAGCATTCCCAATTGCTTCGATGTGCTCAATCTGGGCCTGGAAACCGCAATCGCACTGCTTGCACTGCCCCGGCGAATTGGCCATCACCCGGTAACCGGAAAGGTTGTGAATACCGGGATTGGTCGCTTCGGTCCGTATGTTCTGCACGACAAAGTCTACGCCAGTTTCGATCGTAAGACACATGTCAAGGAATTTGACGGTCAGTTGTACAACGTGTTGAACGTGACAATGGATGTGGCTGTTGACATGCTGAAGAACGTGAAAAAACGAGCTGCTCCAACGCCCGTTCGGGAAGTGGGTAAACATCCGGACGATGATGCTGTCATTGGTGTTTTTGAAGGTCGCTACGGGCCGTATGTCAAGCACGGCAAGATTAATGCGACGATTCCAAAGGGGCACGAAATTGATGATGTAACACTGGCTGAGGCATTGGAATGGTTGGAGGAAAAGGCCGCCAAAAAGGGCATCAGGAAGAAGGCTGCAAAGAAAACCGCGTCGAAAAAGAAAAAGGCCGCTAAAAAGACGTCTGCGAAGAAAAAGGCCGCAAAGAAAAAAACAGTCAAAAAGAAGTCCGCAGAAAAAAAGTCGACCGACTGACGTTTGCAAACAAACTTGGGTTTCCTGAATTTTCCTCGATTGGGACACGGTACGTGTCTGGCCTGTATAATTCAGCCGGTGAATGGCTCATAGGTGTTGATTCGGCCCCGGAAAAAGACAGGCTGAATCCAACCATCGGTGCGGACCGGGTACCATCAGTTAATCAACCGGTTTTAGCATCTCCACCGGCACATAGTGTTTCCGATACGCATGTCCGTCGGAATACGGTTCTCCGTCGTCAGCTCGTACCAACACCGTTGCTCTTTTTGTGACGCGATTGACTATGCCCTGCAGCGATTGTCCGTGAAAGTTGAATCGTACGAGAGTTCCCGGATGTATGCCGACGGTTGCGGCGGATTCTCGGGGAGTGATCAGGGTATGTTGGTGATCGGTATGACCGAAGACCCTCCAGGCGATTGACTGAAAACGACTCCGACTACAGCTGGAAGAATCCCAGCCAAGCAACTCCGCCAGATGTACCAGTTCATGCTCCATGACTCGCATCAGGGCGTCCAGTCGTGTTCGAC
This sequence comes from Fuerstiella sp., assembly GCA_022447225.1. NCBI lineage: Bacteria > Pseudomonadati > Planctomycetota > Planctomycetia > Planctomycetales > Planctomycetaceae > Fuerstiella > Fuerstiella sp. Next base: position 55,862 of record JAKVAZ010000002.1, read on the forward strand.
ATTCCAAACCGGTCACCCGAATGGTACGGCTTGTCTGATCGTTTTGAAAAGTTTGAGCCAGTAGCGTTGACGAGATCGTGATTTCAAATCGTTCGATCGGTGAATTGCGATTTTTTCGCCAGGAACCGGTCTTGCCGCCGGCTCGGGTCATACGCGGCGATACACGGAAATCAAGCGGTATGACGCCAAGGGCGTGCCGAAGCTGACTGTCAAAAAACAGTTCATCATAACGATCAAAAAGGCAGCGAAGATCTGCATCAGAAATTGTCGTGAAGTTGGGGGCGTTGACATGGACAGAATCCTGCAGAACCCGTGTTTCGATTTCATGATTGATGCACGATCGCTCGTTTGCGTCTAGATGCAGACGTTTGAGCATCGTTCGCAGGTCTTTCCCTGAAGCTGACATCCTGACAGTTCCTTATTACTCCGCAGAATTGACATGCAGACGTTACGGTCCGAAAGGCTATCGCACCTGGTGAGGGATTTCAGTTGCAGATACCTCAATTCTTAATCCGGTGACCTGAAACATTAAGGTGACGTCAAAGGGGCGTGGATGTGTGGTCCTGAGAGTCTGTTGAGATTACAGCGGAAACCAGCCAAGATGTCCGGAGATTGAGGTCCGGAAGCAATCGCAGTCTTACGAGGTTTTCGTATCTCTGAAACGTTCAAACAGACAATCTATTCAGGAATATTCACATGGCCGATTCAGACCTCGCGTTCTCTGACCGCACGATTCTGGTCACAGGCGGCTCAAGAGGAATCGGCAAAGCGGCCAGCCTGCGGCTGGCACGGGAAGGAGCCCGCGTTGCAGTCAATTACGTGTCTGATGAATCAAATGCCCGGGCAACCGTTGCTGAGATTGAATCCGGTGGTGGATTGGCTCTGGCTGTTCAGGGCAATGTTGCAGTTCCTCAGGAAGCGGCCAATATCGCTAAGAAAACACGTGCTGTTTTTGGCTCTGTTGACATGCTGGTCCACTCCGCCGGCATCAGTATCGTCGAGCACGCAACAGCCGTGACATGGGAAACGTGGCGGAAGACAATGGATGTCAATCTCGACGGAACCTTCAATATGGTTTATGCATTGAAGGATGAAATGATTGAACGTGAGTTTGGGCGTATTGTGCTGATCTCCTCAATTGCTGCATTGCGTGAACGCGAGAACCAGGTGCATTACTCAGCATCGAAGGCCGCTGTGATCGCGATGACTCGGTGTATGGCGCAGGGCTGGGCCAGACATAATCTTCGGATCAACTGCATCTGCCCCGGGCTGATCGAAACGGATATGGCATACACATTGTCTCCTGAGGCTCACGAATTGATTGTGAAGGCGACCCCTATGGGTCGTAAGGGGCAACCGGAGGAGATCGCATCGGTCATTCGTTTTCTGCTCAGTGATGAGTCCAGCTTTATGACCGGCCAGACGGTTGTCGCCAGCGGTGGACGTGTGATGATTCCGGGTTAGGTACGACATAACAACAGGCGATGCGCACCGATCCGCAGCTGTCACAAAATAGAGAGCTGCACTCTCCGCATATGTCCGACCCACGTTGGTCGTCGGACATAGATGTTTATTAACGGATGGAGTTTGTCATTCAGCTCACAGACCGGATCCTGACTGGGTGAGTCGCCCAGGAAGCAGTGCACAAATTCGACCATTCTCCTGTCGACCTGGGTCGAAGATTTGGCGGTTAAATGTTGAGCATTCAGGAAGGCCGGCGAAAGATGTTGACGATAGTTTCGGTGAGGGGATCCGCATCCCACAATTACGGAAAAGTCAGGACCCTGCGATCTGTGTGGTTTTTCAATATCGAGGACATCTACGTGGGCTCCAATTCGAAGTCTTCGGCAACGGATGTTAGATTCGATTATTGACTGTGGTTATGTACGCCGTGTGATCGCTTCGGTGTCGAACAGGTCTCAAATACAGGCAGCACAAGTGAATTAGCCTCTCGATATCCTGCAGCTGGTTACCGGGTTCAGGTGATATCTGTGGGAGCTGGTGCATCTTTCAGCAGTTCACGCAGCTCGTCGACTAATCCCGGCACACAGGAAACCCCGTCACCACCGAAAATGTTTTCTTCGAATTTCCAGTCTGTGCAGCTGCCGCCGGCTTCTCGCAGGATGGGTATCAACGCGGCAATGTCCCAGGGAGACATGACCGGATCGAGGGCAATTTCAGCCCGCCCTGTAGCTACCAGCATATGCCCATAGCAGTCTCCCCAGCCGCGTGCTAAACCGACCGTTTTCAGCAGATCGTCGAACACCTGTTGCCGGCCGCATCGAACGGTATATGTTGGTTCGGTCATCATCAGACGGGCGTCACATAGGCTGGACGATAACGAGACCTGGGCTCTCCGAGGTTTCTGGTCATCGATTTTCCACCACGCTCCGGCAGCTTCTTCCGCGTAGATGACTTCGTTCAGGGCCGGAAAACGACACACTCCCATGACCATTCGGTTGTTGAATTCGAGACCGATGAGTGTTCCAAACAAAGGAACTCCATGAATAAATGGCTTGGTTCCGTCGATTGGATCCAGTACCCAGCGGTATCCGGAAGACGTTGGAACGTCGTCAAATTCTTCACCCAATATTCCGTCGTCCGGGTATTGTTCTGCCAGTTCTCGTCTGATCAGCTGTTCTGCCCCTTTGTCGGCTATTGTCACCGGAGAATGGTCGGATTTTGTTTCAACTCCCAGGGTTTGTGACTGGTAGTGTTTCATGATCAGATGCCCCGCGTCCATACTGCAGCGGAGAGCAAATTCAAGACGAGAGGTATGCTGTGACATCTTTGGAGTTCAACTTACGGAAAAAACAGACGATTCTGCGGGGACTGGCCAGGATTCGAAACTAATGGATAAGCTGTCCCGGATTCCGTGGCGACGTTAGTGATTTCACCACGATATTGCAAAATCAATGTTTGATCCCGACGGGAACCATGTGGTTTCGCGTTGAAGAATCAACGATTGCTTGTCACAATGGTGACTTATATTAAGTTCGGTTTGGCCGGACGACACTTTCCCTCTAAGTGACCGTACTGTCTCATGGACCGTCAACGCATTGAACGCCAGCTCAAACTTGCCCAGGAAAAGCTCTCTCAGTGGGTCAAACAACTGGATGCTCAAAAAGTCGATGAAAAAACGCGGAGGAGAAACGCCAAGTGGCGGTCACTGGACGCGGATGTTCGCCAGTTGAAACGCCGGCTGATCGCAATTGGCGCGATTGAAGAACGCGAAGTCGCTGCTGAGCAGAGAAAAGCAGAGAAGTCCGGGGCGGCAGCCGAGTAACGCAAATTGCAGATGACAGGGCTGCAAAATTCTATTTGAAGGCAAAAATATCGGCCTGTGGCAGATCGTCTAAACTCTTCAGATTGAAGAGTTCCAGAAACCGATTGGTTGTGCGATAAGCGACATCGGAACGTTTGCTTCCCGTGCGTTCAACTTCAAGAAGTTGAAGCCGGATCAACTGACGCACAGCAGTCATCGGCTTGGCACGACCGGTTTCCGACACATCCTTTGCGTCGACGGGTTGATTCCAGGCGACAAATGCGAGCATCTCCAGAACTTCGGGCGCCAGCCGGATTTCTTTGGGACCGGTGCCGTAGACGTGGCTTTGAAGCTGTGTGAATCCTTCTCTCAACTGTAGCCGAAAACCTCCCTCATGAAGCCGTATTTCATACGGCCGGTTGTCCCGCGAATAATCCTGGTTGAGCTGATCAATAATCCTGACTGCCGCACCGGATTCGACATCACTTCCGATGAAACCCGCCAAACGTCGGGCAGTGAGTGCGACGTCACCACCCACGAATAACGCTGCTTCGATTACTTCTCTCGCGGTGACGCGTTCGTCCGACGTGGTTTCGATCGAGACCTCACCCGGGTTCTTCTGTAAATCTCGGGCCAGGTTCTCTCCAATTGATACGAATGCCTGCTCCTGATTTTCCGAGGCGGCTTCGCTTTGATCGGCTATTTCGTTGAACGCGTTTCCAACCTGAATTTCTGCTTCATCCAGCGCTGCCATGGCTTCACGGTACGCGAGTTCGATGTCGTCGGCGGGTTCCTCTGAGTGTTCAAATGACAAATCTTTGTGTTTTGAGGTTTCGGACATTCCTGACCCTCTGCGATTTGACCTTACCGGAAGATGTATCGTTCTCAGAAACGGAAATCGATTGGGCTGTTAGAGATCCAGAATCTCTTTCGTTAGTTGGGCGATTTGGCGGCCAAAGAATTTCAGGAGTCCTTTAGTCGTCTGCACGGTTCCCGCAATGTTTCCGTCGGAGGTGTTGACCGACAGATTTAAACGATCCGCTGCGTCCATTGCAGCGGACAATTGTTTCAGCCGAAGCAGATTCTCTCGCCATGCTGCTCGATCTTCAACGGCAGCAGGAAGCGGATGCTGTTCTGCCAGTTCATAGAGTCGACTGATCCATGGTGACAGTCCGATGTCCAGACTCAGAACCATTGGGGATTTTTGCCCACTTCCTGATTCGTCAATTTTGCTCTTCATCAATTCCTGTGAACCGGGACCGGTTGCCAGCCAGACCTGATCTCGACCCACACCCACGTAAAAGTCACTTTCAACGCCAAAAAAATCATCCACCAGATCCAAAAAACCGCCGGCCAACTGTACCTTATGGATGGTGATACCATCGGATGTGGCAATATTTTGATCGAAGGAATTGCCCGATCGAGCCAGCGGCAGTTGTTTAAGAGTTTCGGTCAGTCGGGCGGATCCAGGCGACGAGACCGCGCCGACCAGTGTAAACCGGGTTCCGTCGTGACTGGCTTCCACGAAGCCGTTGAGATGTCCACTCGCAAAGCCACTACGGAAAAGCGCGGCCACATCATCATAGATGATACGGGTCGCCTGTTTTTCTGTGTCCTTTAACGTCGTGGAACTATCGATGCGGTTGTGTATGTCTATCGTTAGCAAATCCAGAAACTCGCCGGCATTCTTTTGACGAAGGTCGTCGATCGAAACATTTAGTCGACCGGAGAGGACATTTTCTGCTATTGGCTGAATTTCCGCGAAAGCGTCGGGAGTCCGACCAATTTCATCAATTGATTCTGCCAGCGAAGTCTTTGGGATTCCGACAGAATCGAATGAGATCGACAGTGTGGATTTTTCTTGATTCAGATAGCCCGCGATATTGAATGCTGCAGCTTCGACATAAGTCAGTTCCAGCTCATCATACACGATCGACCATGTCTTCTTACGGAGATCAAACTCACTGGTCGATTCGGCTGGTCTCTGCCGGACAGCTTCGAGGTCTTTTTCCCGCATCACTTGGAATACATTGCGGCGATTGAGTTGACTGTCGTCACTGGTTTCAGTGTTGATCAGTGTCAACCGGGCCGAGGCCCCCTGTTCTTTGAGTTTCACAAATGCCGGTGACGGGTCTCCGGCAGACAGAACATCCTGTCTCACAACGTCGTGAGTTTCCGGAGTGCTGAGTGCCAAAGTTGCATAGTTTGAATTTTTCAGAAAACGAAGCCACCCGCGGTCCGGGCCGGCGTCCAGCAGAAAAAAACCAGGGGGATTCGGCTCCTGAAATGCTGGGAAACCTATGGATTCCAGATTCAGGAGGAATTCGTCCTGATCCGTATACCCTATCCAGATCAGATAATTGACCATCCCGGAAGCACTCAACACATCAATGCGAACCGGTTTGGAGGCAGCCATTCCGATCGAGATGTCCTGAAGAAATGCTTCCAGCTCTTCTCCATATGCCTGCTCGTCAGGCGGAGCCAGTCTGGTGAGCGACAGCAAATCCGCGGTGAGGCTCGTGATCCCGGGATGAGTGACGCTAATTTGAGGTTGATCGGTCTGGGCACATGTTTTGCCAGTTATCATCGTGGCAATCAGCACCAGCTGGAGTGTGGATTGGATTCTGTTCATGACGATGCAGTATTTCCTGTCTTCGCAGTCTGCGCTGTGTGCCAAAACTTTGCACACCCAATTCTATTCCACCATTGCAAGACAGGTAAAGTCTGTATCGTAGCCTGTTCGTTGACCAAACGGCGCGAATCATTGGCGGATACGAGGCTGCCGTTCTGCCAAATTTGTCGTACAGGACAGCAGACTGAGCCAGCAGAGTATTTCCTGAATTCGGTAGCTCACAGGTATCGACTGAAATCTGTCACTGCAGTTGCCTGAGTTCTTTTAGTTCCTCAAACTGTGGGTTTGGAAATGTCCTCGCGGCACAACTGCCCCTGTTCCGGGTTTGCATTGGGAATTCTCTCCGGAACAGGTACACGCTTTCGAAAGATGACGATCAGCGGCGTGTTTGAGCGAACTTTCTTGGATGCAGTGACTGCCAATGTGGCTTCAGCGGCCTCTACGGGAGTGCTGCCGGCAACAACGTCTTGAGACTCCATCAATGCGATCGATTGTGTGGGCTGACCTACGTCTGAGGGTAACGTCTCCACGAAGAGTTTCAGATCTGATTCGTCAACCACATACATGGCGCCAAATACTTTGTCGGACTTTGTCGGCACCTTCATTGCCGCCAGAAACATGGCTCTGATTTCTTCCTGGCTGCGACCATCAATGTTTTTAGGGTTCAACTCCAGTTGTTCCCGCTGATCGGCCAGCGAATCGAGGATGACCTGGGACGCGCTACCGGCAGTCAGCAGAAAGCCGGCAGAATACTCAGCACCTCCATCAACCTGAGAATGCAGCGAAGTGATCTCTGCACCACGTTGTTCTGCGGCACCCAGCATCTCACGAATGCCCGCTTCAACACCGGCGTCATCGGCAATGTTCACCACAACAAAGTAGCAACTTGCGGGATCCGGGCGAGCCCTGTTCAATTCACTCAGCGTTTTACTCAACTCCACGACGTTCACCGACCTGCGATCAGAATCAACGTCCTGTATCAGCTGAGGTGCGATGTACCAAAACGCGACGAGAATCGCGGCAACACCGGAGCCGACGGTCACCCACCCGTTCCAAGAAGTCCGGAATTGTCGCTGACTGAGAGATTTGGGTCGCGAAACCGATCCTAAGTCGTTGCGAACAGCCTTGACCAAATCGACGGACTTTACCGGTAAAGACTGAAGCTGTGTACGTACATCCGTCCACTCCTTTTCCCGTTTCGCTCTGAGTTCGGCCTGTATGTCCAAATTTCCGGAAAATTCACCATCAAATTTGGCGGACAACAGTTCTTCAGGATTGTTTTGACTGTCTGAATGCATTTTTGTTCAGAAATTGTGGATGCTGGCGCACACAGGGGCCTCAGAAATTACAAGGATACAGAGTCTTGTGGTGGTCGTTGAGTTCCCGGATTTTTGTGATTTACAGACAAAACGCAAAATTCCGACAGTTGAGGGGAGGGCTTTCAACGACCTGTATTTCGGTTTGAGAATATCGCCTCCTGATTCAGGCAGATGACCTATGACTGAATTTCGAATTCTGCAGCTGACCGATCTGCATCTGTTGAGTAATCCTGAATCCACCGTTATGGGAATTCCGACTCGCCTTACCCTGCAGGACGTTGTTGAGACGATTCTGCAACGCGAGAGTGAATTTGATCATGTTATTGTTACAGGTGATCATACGCATGATGAACGTCCGGAAAGTTACGATGCGGTTCGACGGATTCTGAAACCCTGGCGTGATCGGCTGGCCGTTGTTCCAGGTAACCATGACGACCGCGATGTCATGAGAACCATGCTGGGAGACGTTATTGGTCAACAAAATCCCGGCGACATTGATGGCGATGACCGGATCACGTTCATGCTGCATTACGGATCCTGGCTGTTGGTAGGACTGGACACTCATGTTCCGGGGCAGGTTTCCGGTCGCTTGGGTGAAGCACAGGCCGCCTGGCTTCACGAACGGCTTGCGGTTCATGGTGACCGGCCATGCATATTGTTTTGTCATCATCCGACTGTTGATGTTGGATCTGACTGGATGGATGCTATTGGACTGACCGACCGGGATCTGCTGGTCGATGTGGTGCGAGATCATCCTTCAGTCCGGTTGATTTGCTGCGGTCATGTGCATCATGAATTTGAAGGGTATTCCGGGAAAACGCGTGTTGTGACAACTCCTTCAACCGGACTTCAGTTTCGTCCGGAGGGAACACCATCGCGATTTGCTGATGATCCGCCGGGCTATCGCGTCATCGAGCTTTATGAAAATCAGCTGGAAACCTACGTTGCCAGACTTCCCCATGTCGAACACACTCCGCTTTGTGATTAGAACGCAGTTCGATCCTGTCTGTGTTCGAATCGGACGCTTTACTGAGTGAATCACCGACACGTTCTGCCATGGCCGAACTTAATACATCAACGTTGCTGCTGAGTGCGATTGCAGGTGGCATTGTCGGAATTCTGTCGGGTTTGTTCGGCATTGGTGGCGGATTTCTGCTGGTTCCGCTGCTGAATACGCTTCTCGGAATTCCTTTGCCCGTTGCTGTCGGGTCGGCGACCTGTTACGCACTTGGTCCGGCGACCACCGCTCTTCTCACCCGACGACCCACCCCGGGACTTGTGGAGTTGCCGCTGATTCTGGCAGGTGGCCTGTTCGCAGGTGTGTTCGCGGGGACCACTGCGTTAACGAATCTGGAATCTTTGCAGGACGTGAAACTATCCGGCCGGGCTGTCCCCGCAGTCGATCTGGTCGTGCTCAGTTGTTATTCATTGCTGATGAGCGGAATTGCATTTTTCTCACTATGCAGTACTACCCGATCACAACAGGCATCGCACAGGTCTTCATCCGGCGTGTTTGCCGGCTGGTGCACTCGTCCGAAGGTAACTATCCCGGATTTGACCCCATCGCACTATTCCATTCCGCTGTTGGCGACGCTGGGATTTGGAGTTGGGTGTTTTTCGGGATTTCTTGGCATGAGCGGTGGATTGATTCTGATTCCGGCGACCGTCTATCTGCTTGGCCTGAAAGTACGCGATGCAACAACAGTGACCGTCGCCATTGTCTGGATTGTTTCCTGTCAGGCCTGTGTTCTGCATGCGTTGCACCACCGGGTGAATCTGTGGCTTACGATTGCTCTGCTGGTGGCAGGACCAGTGGGCGCCCGCCTTGGGGCAGAATTAGGCATGCGTTTGCAGGGCCGGCAACTGCGGATCGGATTTGGCCTTATGGTTTTATGTGCATCGTTGCTCGTCTGGTTCAGACTGTGGAATCTTGTATTCTTTTCTCAGGAACTTCAAACTGCCCGGGAACTTTGCCCCTGGGAAACATTTGTAAATATGAGCATGTTACGAAACATTGGTCGCTTTGAAATCTAAAGCTCACTGGAGAATGCAGCATCAGTTTTTTCGAGTTGCTGACGCCGGTTGCCATCATGGCAAACTTAACGCGAGATGTCCTGCCGAATGTTCAGCAGGCAGACAAAACCGTTCGGTGAACGCTTTGTTGTAATCATCTGACCGTGATCACACCCGCAATGATGTGGATAACCTGTCAACTGTAATGACAGAGTGGGATTCTATGACACCTCTGACTTTCGTACCGCTATTTAAGCGAATTCGCTGGGGAGGAAGACGCCTCGGAGAATTACTGGACAAAGACATCGGTCCTGAGACGGACTATGCGGAAAGCTGGGAGATTGCTGACCACGGAACGGATCAAAGTATTGTTGCGAATGGTCCTGAATCTGGAAAGACGTTGCGCCAGTTAATGTATGAGTCGGAGACCACGCTGCTTGGCCGCCACGCCGGGCTGGATCAGTTTCCGTTGTTAATCAAGTTTCTGGACGCCAATGACTGGTTGTCTTTGCAGGTTCATCCGAATGACGAACAGGCGAAGCATTACGGCTGTTCAGAACAAGGAAAAACGGAGGCATGGATTATTATAGACGCTCAACCGGACAGCCAAATTTGTGCCGGACTCAAGTCAGGTGTTGGTCGAGATCAGCTTTCGCGACATCTGCAAAACGGTACGATCGAACAGTGTCTTAATCTGTTTCATGTCAGGGCAGGGGACTGTGTTTTTGTCCCGGCCGGTACGGTGCACGCTATCGGACCAGGCATTGTGCTGGCCGAAATTCAACAGCAAAGTGATCTCACGTTTCGTCTGCATGACTGGGGCCGTCGGGGCACAGACGGCAAGCCTCGAGAAATTCATGTGAAGCAGTCATTCTCCTGCACTGACTTCCGGCGCGGTCCGGTGAGGCCCGTGGTTCCCTCGATTCTTTCCAGCGGCGAACATGTCCACGAAGAACTTGTGCGCAACCACTACTTTGTGGTTCAGCGCCACATCACTGATCAGCAGTTCCGGATTCCGTTAAACAATCAATTCCACATTCTCATGGTGTTACACGGCAATGTTGGAATTGACTCATCCGATGCGGTCTGTTCCCTGGCACGTGGATCCACTATGTTGATTCCGGCTGCGATTGACAGTGTCTTAATAAAGCCAGATGAACGTTCGACGATTCTGGACATCTTTCTGCCGTGATACCTTACAGGCAACTGACCAGCGGCCCGGATCACCTCGTTTCGTAACAAATGTCCCTGCCCGCAGCTGCGCTCGTTGGTTTGGGCATTCACCTCACCGGATCCTGAGCTGATTTCCAGCCGGAATACTTTTGAAGGTGTTAATAGGTCACGGCTGCCCGAGCAGAAATCCACGCAGTACCCAGATTCGTGATGTGTACGTTGAGCCAGTCTGCCCGTTTTTCAAGTACGACGAATTCAGTCCCCTCGGTGAGTGGCTCCGTGAATGCACTTTCATACGATTCTGAGTTGCCCTTACGAGCGTGCACGCTGTCCTGGATGATGACTCCGTTAATCGTTCGGTCATAACGATGCCAGTCCCAGGCCGCCGATACGGCAATCACGACAAACAGAAACCCGAAGATCAGTGCCGGCCGCCGTCGGATTCGGAGTCGGGAAAACAGTGTGCCCGGAACTGCTGCAGTGAATGTGGCGATCAGAAATACCGTTGACAGCAGGAATTTTTCGGGGTAGCTCAGCCAGTTTTGCCAAAACAATACATAACCGGCCAGGCCGGTCTCCCGGGTCACAGACGCCTGACTGTGGCAGGCAGTGATGGCGCTTTGCAGATTTGCCCTGAGATACGGATCGCGAGGCCGATATCGCTGGGACTGACGCCAGGAAGCAATTGCCCGGCCTGTTTTTCCTGCACGCATCCACGCATTGCCCTGATTGTACAATACCACACCTGAAATGAAGCCATTGGCCAGGAGTTCTTGGTACTGGCCGGCGACTCGAGAGAATTCGTCCCTCGAAGAAGCCAGTGAGAACGCGGATTCGGCTGTCTGAAATCTTTGCACCGTCTCCGGTTCAGGATGACTTTCGCAACCCGCCGAGTACACCATCACCAAGCCAATGATCCTGATCGACGACGAACTTAGCCACTTTGTGTTTTGTACCGGCGTCACGATGAACCACTCCCTCGACGACCAAGTGCGTCGACAACCTGTCGGATTAGCTGTCTGGCTTCATCGACCAGGAGGGACACATCATCACTTGCTGCACCGTATCTTGCAGCGTCACAGTTCTCCAGTAATTTTCCGACCTGAGCCGTCACACCTGAATCCAGTCTCATACGGGTTAATTCAACTGCGGCATCACGAGCCGTGAGTCCTCCTTCAGGAAGATCGGCCCACGCCGCAACCACTCCCGTAATTGCCCGATGAATCGAATCGCAGCCACGAACTGAATCTCCCTCCAGTAATTGAGACTCCGCTGTTCGCAAACCGGCTTCTGCTACTTCTGCTGCCCTCCTTCGTCGTTTTAAAGTCGGGTCACGGTACCGCTGCCGAACGTAACCGACCCCTGCCGTCATTCCAAGCCAGCTAAGCACCATGATGCCCCACGCGGCAAACCATTGTACCGGATCAACCTGTTCATTACGCAGCGCGTTCGGATTCGACACGTTTGCAAACACTCCGCCGGCACGGCGTTGCGGTCCCGCGGATGAGGAAGTTCGAGATTCGGATGACGCGACAATGTCTGTTTCAGACAGTGTTTCAGTTTCACTCACCACAATCGGAATCGTATCAGTCTGCAGGGTCACATACTGTTCAGTTTCTACGTCAAAATAAGACACTGGTATGGACGGAAATTCTGTCACAGTGGTGTGCAGCGGCCTGAGACTGTAGATAAATGTTCGCGTGTTTTCGGTGGACGTCAGTGTCGCATCGTAGGTGCGAAAGTTTTCAACAACACTCAACATCCCTGCGATCTTCGGCGGGTGCGTGTTTTCCAGAGAACCCTGACCGGACAGTTGAACCGTCAATGTTACGGGATCCCCCACCCGTACGGCAGAAGGAGCCAGATCTGCATTCACGGTCACGGTCCCCACAGCACCAATATATGACTCCGGTTGTCCGTTGACTGGAACGTCATTCACTGTCACTGCAATGTTCTTTGCCACAGCATAGAACTCTGTACCTGTGATTCGGTCGTTTTGCAGCGAGTCTGCAAATGTACCCTTTAGGCTGACCGATCCCAGGTCAAACAGACCTGGACGCTGCGAAACAAACGTACGCTGAAACTTGTATTCCATATAATTCATGTCATTGTCGGAAAGATCTTTGCGGACTGCCTTTCGGGGAGACGGGTGAAAACCGGCCGCGCGGTTTTCGAAGAAAGAAAAAGCAGACGACGACCCGATATTATTGATTTGAAATCCGTGACCCCGCCGACTCATGATCGGCTCGAGAATCTGCTGCCAGCGCTGCTGCGGCTGGAGATTTTCCGCCAGTTGATTGTCGTCCATCCATGGGATGCTGAGTACAGGGGGATCCTGTTGTACGGTAAGCGGATCACGGTCATTGAACGGATCGGGTAATTCCTTCACAGCGATCACCAGAGACACCGTGAACGGCTGCGTCGGATATACGTTCAAGCGATCGACGCTGTAGTCGAGAATCACGGTATCCTGTGCCTGGGGTGCCACAACGCGAACTTCAAGTTCACGGCCTTTCAGGGTTTTGCCACCGACGATGGCGACGGGTGCCGGAATCGTCAGCTCTCCGCTTTTCTTGGGAGTGAGTCGATAGCTGTACTGCTGCCCTCGGCGAATAATCTCACTTCTTCGCCCGTTGATGATTGTGATGTGACTCGAATTCAGTGATCGCGTACCGAGTGACGTTACCTCGAATTCGCCAAAGCCCTCCAGGTCTGGTGCCGACGGATTCTCCACGTGATTCAGTGTGACCTGATATAAGAATGATTCACCTTCAAAGATTTGTTGCCGATCTGTTTCTACAAGCAGTTCCGGTGACTGCGCCTGTACGGTTCCGAGGATGGAAAAGACCACCACGGTTTGAATGACCGACTTGAGGGGAATCGTATTCACTGGGAGACAAACGGGATTTCAGGACGAGATCGATGTCTGTTTGATGTATGATTTACGAGTTGCCCTCAGGCCAGGTGAGGGCGGACGACTGACACAAAACTCTCTGATTAATCAGGTCAAATATTTGGTGGTGCGATCGTATTTACGCTGCACCGAATCTGTCGGTATGACAGGACGGTCGTTACCAGTCTCTCTCAACCCGAATAATGCTTCCGAGAATTTTTCGGAGCTCCTTTTCACGTTTTCGATGTTCTCGTTCGCGTTCTCTGGCACGACGCAGTACGGATTCAGCCTGCTGTTGTGACGATTTACGCTGTTGTTCCTTCTGGTCGTTCTGCTGATCCTGCTGCGACTGATCTTTCTCCGCAGAATTCTGCTGCCGGTCGGGGTTGTCGTTGCTGTGATTTTGGTCATCCTGCTGCTCATCCTTTGAATCTTGATCGGCCATCGGCCGGGCAATTTCCTTCAGGAGTCGCAGCGTTTCTTCCTGTTCCGTCAGGGCCGGATTTATGGTTCCGGAGACGAGATGTTCCTCCGCTTTAGTGGAGTGTTGTTCAACCTGCGGACCCAGATCAATTGCTTTTCTGAGCGATTTCATGAGCGATGTCAGCCGGGTCGAAGGATCGGTCAGAGGCGGTTGCTGCTGAGGATCATTGTCGGGGGCGGCTTTGAGTTTGTTAGATGTTTGAGCCTCTGTTTCCTTAATCTGAGCCTCAACCTGTGGCAACTCGACTTCTGCCTTGAGACTTAGGAGCCGTCCCCAGTCCGAAATTCGTGATTGCTGCCAGGCGAATTCTTCAGCCTTGTCAGCAGCGATTTCTCGGGATTCACTCCGTTCGGCATCAGGGTTTGAATCGTTATTCCTGTCTGACAGGATCTGTGATTGGTCACTATGTGTCGATTCTGATGACTGGATGATTTCGTCAGATTTCTGAACCAGCTGTTCCTGAACATTTGTTGCCTGCTCAAGTATTTTGATGAACGGTGCCAGGACCATGTAGATCTCATTGAGCTGGTCCAGTGTGTCTCTTTGTGTTTGTTCTGATTTCTTCAAGCTGGCGATCTGCAGTTGATCTGCCGCCTTCAGCATGTTGTTTCCGGCGTTGTCTGCCATTTGATTCAGTACGTTTAATATCTGCTGGTGTTCGTTATCCTGGGAGGGTTGCGGACCTGACTGTTTCTGCAGTTCTGCTGCGAACTTTTGTTTCAGCGGTTCCGTTTCTTCCTGCAGCCGGCGTTGAGAGTCTGTTGTCTCTTTTATTGCCTGCCGTTTTCCTGGGGAATCATCTTCCTGATTCAGTATCCTGGTGACTGTTCGTAATCCAACCTGCTGCTGTTCTATCATCGCCAGAAATTCCAGTAAGTTCAGTTCCTTCCGTGCGGTTTCCCGGTCCCGTTGTTTCCACCGGGACCGGATGTGTTTGATGTACAGTCGAATCAGTTCGAGGTTGTGTCTGGCTTCCGCGTGAGTGAACTCCATCCGCAGACAATCCCGGTAGTGTCCAACGGCTGACAACAGACCGGAAATCACTTCGTCGCGAGTTTCCGGATTTACGTTGACAGGGTCATTACCCAGCATTTGCTTCGCATTCATCCCGGCCAGATTTCCGAGATTGTAGTGAGCGTCTGCAGACAATCCGGTTTCACGCGCAAGTGCCGCCTGCTGAAACAGGTCCTTTGCCTCGTCAGATTTGCCCTGAGCAGTGAGGGTACATCCCTGATCGAAGGCAATCGTGGCGTTGTCGGGTTGAGATGAATCAGCCGCTTCAAATGCGTTTCCTGCCTCAGTGTATTCACCCGCTTTGAATAGTCGGATTCCTTCGCGGACTTTGCGGACTGCGACGGAATCCCACACAGCACCCGAACTACCGGCCACCAAAAGGCAGATCAGAAAAATTTGGACCGGTTTCATAGGAACATCAACTAAAAGGAAGGGCGAATATTCAGAAGCCATCCCGACTCACAGCGTATCTATGCTACGGACTTATGCAGAGACCGTGGTTATGTAAAACCTGTACTGCGGTACGTTAAGTGGTCTCGCTGCTACAGTTGGTTGGTGAGAGTGTTGCCGCATCACAATGTATCCGGCGGTGATTTTTTGAGGCACGGGATCCGAATTCGTGAATCCGAACTTCGGGGTGTTCCAAATACGTTTGGTCTGCTGAGAATAAAAACTGATGACTCAGGCTTTTGACATCATACTTTCGGGAATCGTTTGCGCCACCATAAGCAGAATCAAACCCACGATTCCGAACACCTGAAACTGTTCCTTAAATCTTCGGCGATGTGTTGACTGGAATTCGCCACGAACCAGTCCGGCCAGGTTGTCTTCGTAGATCTGCCCCAGATCATACGCCCGGGTTCGGGCCGGAATCCAGGCTCCTGATGTTGTCGTTGCCATTTCTTTGAGCAGCGATTCATTCATTTTCGACCAGACCTCCTTTCCTTCATCCTGTGTGTAGGCGACTGAGCCGTCTTCATTTCGTCGAGGAATACGAGCTCCTTCATCCGTATCCCCCAACCCAATTGAAATGATACGAATACCACGTTCACCTGCCTGTTTTGCGGCTTCGAGGGGAAATGATTTGTGATCTTCCCCGTCTGTGATCAGCACGATAACCTGATCACGATCGCCTCGTTCTTCCAGGGATTCCATACCCCGACGAATGGCATCCCCAATAAGGCTTCCGCCACGAGGTGCTGAACCTGGCTCGACGTCGTCGAGCGCCATACGAAAGAACCCCTGATCTGTCGTCAGCGGTACCAGTTCGACAGGTGCACCGGCAAAAACGATCAGGCCAATCCGATCTCCTTCCAGTCTGGGCAGCAGGTCCAGAATATCGGACTTTGCTCGTTCCAGACGATTTGGTGCAACATCTTCAGCAAGCATGGAACGGGAAACATCGAGCAACACGAAGAGATCCGCGCCTCTTGCGGAGACCTGCTCCACCACAACTCCGAACTGTGGTCGTGCTGCGGCAACGATCAACAGGCCGGTTGCGAGCATCAGTAGTGTTGCACGAGTCACAAGACGTGTGGGCGATGAGCCGGGTATCAGGCGTTGAGCCATCGAAGGGGCAGCAAACTGCAATGCTGCCAGCCGTCGTTTTCTATGCGCATAAAACAGGACTGATCCGACGCAGGGAACCAGCCATAACGCAAACAGAACATTCGGACTTCCCCAGGACACGTGAATTGTCTCTTTGTAGAACTAACAGACGGGAATTCGAATCGCCGACGGACTAGCTTGACGGGAGATTACATTTTCGGCCCCAGGAAGCTGCACCGATTGCCGTTGCATAATCGCCCAGTGTTGCCGTTCGTATTTCACACGATTTCCACAGTGACGGAAGTGCATTTCGTTTGATTCCTGCCGTTGTTTCTTCCAGATACAGGTTGGGCATTGCCTCAACCAGACCGCCACCAATGACAATAATATCCGGTGCCAGAACATTGACCAGTGATCCGGCACCGCGGCCGATTTGACGTGCAGCCCGACGTACGATTTTTTCGATCTCTGAATCGCCTGCGTCGATTGCACGTGAAAGTGTTCCACTCCGAATCTGCGTCAGATCACAGCCGGCTTCACGGGCAAGCGCTGGTGCTTTTCCACGATAGGCAGCTCGTGCAGCCTCACCTGCAATTGCTAACCGACTTCCAAGGGCTTCCAGTGTGCCCACCGGCCCCAGTCCGGCGGCCGGTCCCTCGGTTGCCATCTGGATGAAGCCTACTTCCATGCAGGACGTTGTTGCTCCGCAGAAGATTCGACCTTCGTATACGCAGCCACCGCCCACACCGGTTCCCGGAAACACGCCTAAAACACAACGTTTGTTCTGGGCGACTCCATGGCTGAATTCACCGAAGACTCCAGCATCAACATCGTTACATATTGCGACGGTGCAGTGAAACTCTTCTGCCAGTTCCTCCTGCAGATGCAGGTTCTTCCAGCCGAGATTGGGCGCCTCCCATATCACACCGCGATCCATATCAACGGGACCCGGACAGCCGGCACCGATTGCATGTACAGCATCGGAAGGCACGTTTGCATCGTTCAGGGCCATACGGATGGTCTCGGTGATTCGGGCGACCGGTACCGTACTCTGTCCTTTTTTTTCTCGTGTTTTGCGGCGTTTTTTGCCCAGTACATTGAAATCACTGTCGTACACAACAGCCAGCATTTTTGTGCCACCAAGGTCGAATCCAACCCAGACACTCCTGTCCTTTTCGTTCGTCTTTGCCATTTTTAATCCGTTTTCAAATCAGACGACAACGAAACGACCGTCGAGATGGTCTCAAACACTCGGCGACCTTTTTCACAGGACGGTTAACTGAACACAATTTAAAGATACATGGTCGTTGCCAGCCTGTCAGGTGTATTTCTCCAGGGCACTTTTGAGTTTTTCTCGAGCACGGGCCAGCAGAGATTTTACGGCGACAGCATTCATGCTCATGACACTGCCGATATCTTCATAGCTCATGCCTTCGAACTTATGCAGGAGTACGGCCATCTTCTGACGCTCAGCAAGACCATCCAGAGCATCCCGTACCTGTGACTGAAGCTCCTTGGACACCAGTAGCCGCGCGGGCATCAGGGCAGATCGTTCAGCCAGTACACGGTCTGCCAGCTTCACTTCCTGCGACCCTGATTTTCCTGCTGCCAGAGAAACATTGCGTCGGTGCTTCGCCATGCCCCGAATCTGATTGCTTGCAAGGTTGTGGGCAATTCGAAATAACCAGGTCGAAAATTTGGCTGACGCCTTGTACCGTTCTCTGGCACGGTAGACTCGCAAAAAGGCATCCTGTGCAAGATCTTCTGAGACTGTACGGTCACCGAGAAGATGATAGAAAAAACCAATTAATCGATCCTCGTATCGGTCGACCAGCTGTTCAAATGCTCTGTGATCATTTGTCGCCACGCGCAGCATCAGCTGAACATCGGGATCAGCGAGATATTGGTTGGGAAGAGACTGTGATACCACGGAGTGCCTCCGAAATATCTGCTGAAGACGGTTGTGACGACATTGACTTCACCACCGAGTCTAGCATTATTCCATGCAAGCTCACGTGATTGAATAACACTGAAAGTGAGGAAGACTTCGAAGTCTGGACTGACCGGGTAAAAGTGGCCCTGACCACAGGTGTGTTTTGGCTTCCTTTCGATGGCAGGAGCCGATTTTACTTTGCTGAGAGTCGATTAGAATTTTGGTGAAAAAGGGTCAGCGCACAAAAAAACCTCACCCTGATCTATCACAGGTTGAGGCGAAACGATGACCCCAGGGGGATTTGAACCCCCGTTGCCGGGATGAAAACCCGGTGTCCTAGGCCTGACTAGACGATGGGGCCCTGTTAATCTGCAATGTCAATTGTCGGTTTGGCGTAGGAAAACACTTAAGACGAACGCGTACAACTGCAAATTTCTCTGCGAACTTCTATTGTTCGGCCTGAGAATCATTCGCTTTGCCAGCGTCGGCCAATTCCTGCTCTCGAAGAATTGCGTCCAGCACTTCTTGGCGGTGTACAGGAATGTCTCTCGGAGCTTCAATCCCGAGGCGCACTTTGTCTCCACGTATATCTACGATGGTGACAACCACATCATCGTTGATCACGATGCTTTCGTTCTTTTTCCGTGACAAGACTAACATGGCAGAACCTCCACTCAAACCGGTTCATTCAACAGAAAATCTGCTGAATGAACGGTTGTGCATCACTGCGTCTGCCAAATTCTAGGTGGGATAGACCTCTTCGTCAACCACTTGGAAGATCTGTGGCTTCTCGATTGTTTGAATGGGGATAATAGGAATAGTGCGGGGAGGGGCCAAGAGGACGCCTTCAACTGGTAGTAAATAAAGAATTCAGTGTCTTCTACTACGACCTAGAAGACACTGATTCGGCAAGACCAGTCAACGGCGCCCCAAAACTCATAAATGAGGGCCGAGTCTAACCTAAATCATTTCCTTGAGCTTTTTGAGAGCTCGTACTTTGACGACCTTGGACGCTGGCTTTGCAGCGATCATGATTTCTTCACCCGTGGCAGGGTTTCGGCCCGGTCGCTCCTTGGTTGCCGGCTTGTTGTGGACATAAATCTTCAGCATTCCTGGAAGATTGAAGGTTCCGCAACCTTTGGTAAGGTCCTTTTCAATCAATTCTTCAAGAGAATCGAGGACAGCCGAAACCTCTTTACGGTTTAGCTCAGTCATTTCCGCCAGTTCATTGAGGATATCAGACTTAGAACGTGGTTTGTCCTTTGCCATCGTGACCAGACTCCTTTAATTGGTAATTGATCCGGAACGAACACCCGGACGTCTCATTCCAACGAATCGAACATGACCGGATAAGTGCTGAACTCAATGTTGGCGAAGTTAATTGGGATTCGCCTCGACTGTCAACGGCCTGGAAACAGCAAATCTCACAAAAACCCCGTTTTCTTGCGGGGCAAAATTGAATCGTCTCCCTTGGCAGCAGACTCTATCGAGCGGATCAGGCAAAGTTTGAAGGCATAGGCGACGCTGACAAACTGTGTCAATTCGGCCGGGCATGATTTGAAACGCTGCCAGCCGCATAATTTCACAGATTGCAGAATGAGATATGAGTGTAAGGATTATCGGAGGGCAATTGCGTCGGCGTCAGCTCAGGACACCACAGGGTATCCTGACTCGACCGTATACAGATCGAGTCAGGCAGGTGGTATTCGACCGTATCGTCAATGTTGTGCCGGAGGCGCGAGTGGCCGATATCTATTCGGGCATTGGTACAATGGGTCTGGAGTCCATCAGCCGTGGAGCAGCGTCGTGTGTGTTTTTGGAGGGAACACCGGTCGTCCATCGGAGTCTCAAAGAAAACGTTCGGGTTCTTGCCGGTGAATTTCCAACAGTCTGCTGGAAAACAGATGTTCGATATACGTCCTTTGTGCCGCGCGGGAGCGATGGAATGCTGCCTTACACGCTTGTGTTTTTTGATCCGCCGTATGCGGACTGTCCGGCAATGGAACCAGGTCGCGTGTTGAGCAGATCTTTGACCCGGCTGGCACGTCCTGCTGTGACGTCAGAGGACGCGGTGCTTTTGATTCGGACTCCAAAAATGTTTGAATTGCCGGTACCTGCCGGCTGGCAGCTGCAGGAATGCTGGCCGGTGTCCACTATGAAAATCTGGAATCTGGTAAAAGCCGGACCGGAGAGGTCTGAAGAAAATCCTACAGGTTCTGTCAGCTGAAAATATTTCAATATCGTGCGTTGCTTTTGTTTGGTGACGCTCAGTTCATTACAGAGATCAGTTCTCAATCAAAGGAGTCATCGAAATGACTGCAGATGTCACCAAGGAAAATTTCACATTTGAAGCTGAGATCAGTCGACTGCTGCATCTGCTTTCAAAATCGCTTTATCAAAACCGTGAGATCACGATTCGTGAGCTCGTTTCCAATGCGTCTGACGCAATTGACAGGCGACGACACGCATCACTTACAGATTCCGGTATCGATGCTGATGATTTGCGGATCACAATAACTCCGGATAAGGAAGCTCGGGTTCTGACGATCCGGGACAACGGAATTGGAATGACGCATGATGATCTCGTTCGAAACCTGGGAACGATTGCTCACAGTGGGTCTTTGGAATACCTGCAACAACTCGGGGAGTCATCTGATCAGTCAGCGGATGTGTCGCTGATCGGACAGTTTGGAGTCGGCTTCTATTCGTCATTCATGCTGGCAGACCGTGTTGAGCTCCGGACACGCAGCGTTCATGATGATTCGGGCTGGGTCTGGGAGTCATCAGGAGACGGAACATTCACGATCGAAGCTGCAGCCGCACAGATCGAAGCGGGAACCGAAATTCGGCTGCACCTGAAGGATGATATGGAGGAATTTACAGAAGAGGCCCGGCTGAAGTACATCCTCCGTACATATTCCACCTTTGTGCCGCATCCGGTTTACCTTGGTGACGAACACATCAACGATCAGCCACCAATATGGGTTGAGCCAAAGAATTCGCTGAGTGACGAGCAGTATCGGGGATTTTTTGAATACCTGACTCATCCCGGTCAGTCTGCCAAATGGCATTTGCATCTGTCAGCAGACTCGCCGTTTCAGTTTTACAGTATTCTTTACTGTCCGGAAACGAATCTGGAACGTATGGGGTTCGGGCGGTCTGAACATGGCCTGCATTTGTGCGCTAAGCGAATTCTGGTCCAAAACGACAACCGCGACCTGTTGCCGGACTACCTGCGTTTTTTGCGTGGAATTGTGGATTCCGCGGATCTGCCGCTGAACGTGTCACGTGAAGCTCTGCAGGACAACACTGTGTTCACGAAGATGCGTCGCGTGATTACCAAAAGAGTACTCGATTACCTCGACGGTCTTGCGGGGGACGACGCGACGAAGTATGCAGAGTTCTACCGTGAATTCGGGGCCGTTCTTCGTGAGGGCATTGGTGAAGACTTCGAAAATCGTGAACGACTGGGGAAACTTCTGAGATTTCAGTCGACTGACACGACAGCAGAAGACGGGCTCGCGTCACTGGCCGGATACTGTGAAAGAGCTGGTGAAGATCAAAAGCAGATCTATTTTGTGACTTCAGCGGATCCAGCTGCCGCACTGCGCGACCCCAATCTTGAAATCTTCCGAAAACGGAATCTGGAAGTTCTTGTGCTGACAGATCCGGCGGATGAATATCTCCTGACGACGCTTGGAAGTTTTAACGGGCGTGATGTGACTTCCGTTGATTCGGCAGAACTTGAGTTGCCGACAGACGGTGCTTCAGACAGTGAGAATGAGGGAGCAGAAGGCGGAGAAAAAGACGACAGGGAAACCCGAACAGGTTTTGACCAGGTGCTCAAGCTGTTCAAAGACGCACTTGGCGACAGCGTCGAGGATATTCGTCGATCAGAACGACTGACCGAAAGTGCCTGTTGTCTTGTGAACGCGCAGGGGTCCATGAGTACGACGATGCAGAAAGTTCTGCAGATCAACACACCCGATTTTGAACTTTCAAAAATGATTCTGGAAATAAATCCTGATGCGCCACTTGTCGCGCGACTTTGTGAGATTGTGGCGAATGAAGACAACGCTGAATTTATTCGTCACTGCGGGTGCCAGTTGCACGCAAACGCTATGATTCTGGCCGGACTGGCTCCTGACGGAAACCAACTGGCCGATCGTACCCAGGATTTTATGCTGAACCTGGCCAGCGATCGGTCGTCTATTGTGGGAGTGTAATGCTGCCGCTGCAGTGCGTCTGCGGCAGTACAACCCCGCTTTATCGACGTGGTTGAGTTAGTTCTTTGTTCGGGGAACTGCGGCCGCTCCAGGAGGTTGTGACGCATCACTCATGGTTTTGCCCTGGATCAGGTTTTGTACGGCCTGGTCCAGATTCTCGGTGGTAATTCCGCCGGCAACGATGCCTTTTCTGTCAACAAGAAACATGGTCGGCATGGAAACAATGCCAAAGTCACGAGCCAGTTTTCCGTCCATTCCTCCCGCATCACGAATGTGGTTCCAGCGTCCACCGTACTTGTCGATGAATGGTTTGAGTGCGGCGGCGTTTGGATCGAGGTTCACCCCCAGAATTTCGAATCCGGCTTTACGATGCTTGGTGTAAACGGTTTCAATTGTCGGCAGGTCTTTGGCGTACGGCGTTGCCCAAGTGGCCCAAAAGACGACCAGCAGAACACGACCCTGAAACTGAGACGCTGCGATATTCTGTCCGTTAAGTGACGGGCCGCTGAGTTCAAGTGTTTTTCCTGTGAGATCCAGTCGGCGTAATGCACCCCGAGCTCGAATTCCACCATTCGTACGAGGGTGATTGGCTGCCAGACGATTATACCATCCGCGCGCGTCATCAAGGCGACCCATGATTTCCAGACTGATTGCCAGCTGAATTACTGCGTCGGCTGCGTCATCAGATTTTGGCCATTTTTTTGCATATTTTTCCAATTCGTTCAGCCACCACTCCTGAGTTGCTGCACGCTGTTCCTCTTCCCTGCTGTTCTGCAGGCGAACCGCATATTCCGCCAGTAAACGTCGATACCAGATGTATCCCTGAATTTGCGAATTCTTGTGCAACTGCTCCTGCAGTTTATTCAGGCGTTTCAGGCCATCCGGGTAGCCTCCTGTCTGAACAGCGGCGGCCAGACCGTCTGCGTACTGGCGAATCCAGTCGTTACGCAGTTTTTCACTCTTTACCAGTGGAATGATCTGTTCAATGATGTTGGCTCGTTTTCGGTTGTATTCGATCAGGTCTGTGGCCGTCGCATTCTGACCGGGCATGGAACTGTCGATCACTTCGAGCTTTTTGAGAAATTGCTGCATTTCCTTGGGCACTGAATCTGCCGCCGTGACCATCGACTGAGCGTTGGCCGGCTGCATGAGTATTCCACCAATTGAAATTTGAGAGTTCTTCTCATCGAGAGGTCGCGGCAGTTGGGTCAATTTCCAGACGTCCCCAACACGCACCATCTCTCCGATTAAAACCAGGTTATCGGTTTCGGAAACGGACCGATTCCGAACGAAGGCCATCGCATTTTCGTAGACCATCAGGTCCGTTTTGAATCGTTTGCCATCTGCCGGTATCAGCCCCGGGACAGGGGGATCAAAACGCACCCATTCCGTGTTCTTGTTGATGGTTCGGGAAGAGGCCAGCAGCTGTTTTAGCTGCGCTGCCGGTCTGGCTACCGATTTGAGCATTTCTTGGGCCACACTCCTGTCAATGTTCAGCTGACGTATGTCGGAGGCATTGACAAGTACCGTTGTCAGGATTTGTGCGTCGTTGCGTGTCATTGCTTCAACCGCCACCTGGGCGGCCTCGGGCGCGGAAATCATCTTCCATTCGTCTATTTTTCCATCTTCATTCGTATCCAGCCCCCAGCGCGCTCCTCCCAGGTTCATCCAGCGATACTGGTCCGGCTTTCTGTTGAAATTGCTGTCGATATCCCGGTAAACCTCAAGACCATGTCGGTAGTACCGAAAGACGTCGGGGTTCTGATCTCCGTTTGTGTCTGTGAATCGACGGAGGACCTGTCCTGCGGGACCATAGACAACAAATCCGGCGCTGCCGTTTTCGTGTTCAACTTCGACTCGACACCTGGCAAAATCGGCCGCTGGCGGAGTTTCATACTCGACGTCGTTCTGCAGCGGGCGATACGGTTGCAGAATCTGTTCCGCGGAGTATTTCTGCGCCCAGGCGGATTCCGTTCCGGTACACACCAGAACTAACAGAAAAAAACAACAAATTCGACATGTCGGCAGCATCCCTGCGACTCCGGGCAATTTGAGTGACTGGCTGTTCAACCGCAGCGTCCGGACTTTTGTCAAAAATCGAAACCATGTGACACAGGTTGAAGCTGAGGGAACTGTTGAAGTGTACGGTAAAAGTGAATATTAAGTCACGGCTGATTTCGTGATTCATGACTCTCGCACCGAAAGCATAAGCCGGTGGCGGGGTAGATCGGCATCGTCACTTGCCTGGAAATTCGTCAGGTGTGTCGTGGTTTCACCTCAACACGATTGATGTCTCGCGGCAGTTGCCGAATCTGTAATTGTCCTGACCGGTAATGAATCAGTTCGAGAACCCCGTCTCCATTTTTTCTGTACGCTGCCTGTGAGTTATCACAAGGCATGCGACTTCTGGACTTCATTGAAACATGAGAATACGTGTTTGCGATATCGTTTCATCGTGAGAAGTTCATATTGGAATTTCAGCAGGTTAAAGAGGCGGGCAAGGGGGGGGCACGCAGTCCGGTCGGGACGGTTTGCAGGCGACCGAACCGTTGTGGCAATTTCGTCCGGATCTGCAGATTGTTTCCTGGGCTGTCTCATCCGGCTGTATCTGACGGACGAGGTCCTGAATTCACTATACCTGCGCTAATATTCAAACCGGGATGACGGTCCGACTTACTCGTGTGTTCGTACAGGACACGGGCAGTACTCCGTATCGGTTCTAAGTCAGACTGATCATTTGCTCTTGCAGGCTCCGCAATCCAGCCAGAGTTCGTTTTCAGTCAGCGGCTGAAAATGGCTTGTCAGCTGAACACACAACAAGATTACATCAGACGCGATGTCGGACACAGAGACAACAGTCCCAGGGAAGCCTTGTTGCATGACGTCACGCCGTTTTGGGTATTCAGGCGTATTGAACCGGTGTCCCAGCCACGGTCGAATATTTGCATAATCCCGCAGCAAGATAGTTGAGAGTCTCAGATTCTTTCAGCACATCACCTCCCCATATGATTGCATGAAAAATAACTCCGTTGAGTTGAATCTGACGCAGACTGATCGGGTGTGGAACGGGATTCAATCGGCATCCGGTCCGGCATGTCATGTCTCTGTGGTAATCGGCAGATTCCAGTTCGCCACCGACCTCGAGGGACTCGGAATCAGTTCTGTCAAAACGAAGTCCGTCCGCAGCATCCGAATAACATTCAAGCTAACGAAACATTGCAGTTCGTGTTCGTGAATGTGAATGTGAATCGGACATGTGATTCACTGCTGACGCCGAGTACTTGCGATCCACTGTGCCACGGGGTTTGAGGCGATACCCTGACGCTGAACGAGGCGAACCTGCAGGGGGCTGTGCCTGTTGAGCATCAGTGGTCATGTTTGCTGTGGTGGCGACCTGCGACGTTTTGGAAGCGTTGCCGGTGAGGAGTTCGAGGAGCCAGGCACTTGGTCGTTTGATGACGACGACCTCTTTTGGACGTGAATCATCTTTGGTATCGACAATCACGGTGATTTCCGGCGGCAAGGTCCTGCCGGACGTCTGATTTTGTCTGGCGAGTATTGATTGATTACCGTCATCTCCGAACTTTGCCGGCTGAAAGTGTATTTTTCCGGAATCTGGCGACGGTCCCAATGATTCGGTTTCATCGGAGGCAACATCCACCACGGTATCATCATCGAAAATTGCTGAAATTAACTCATCATCGGACGAATCAGATTCAGGCGAGAATTCAGGCCTTGGGACGGAATCACGTCTCTCTGTCAGTAAGTCACTCAGACCTGCCTTCTCAAAGATACTTCGAGTCGGTTTACGCCCCATGTAAAGGCCTTCATGGTGATCTCGATCGGCACAACTGCATACGCCGATCAACTGGCCACTGTCGTTGAACAGTCCGCCTCCGGAACGACCGACAGCAGGGTCGACGGTACAGACGATATGCGGTGGAATATTGTAGCGATCGATGTCCACTACTTTGATTGGCATCGGTGTCGGTATTTGTCCGTTATCACAGCCCATACTGAATACGCTTTCTCCTGGCCGAACCGGAACAGCATCCGGAGCCAGTTCCACGCTTGGCAGGATAGAGTTGTTTCGAATCTGCAGGATTGCCAGTTCCATATCGTCGTTGCGAGCCACAATCTCCGCCGGGTATTTCAAGGTTCGTCCATCGTGGAATAATTCGACATCGATTGTTCCTCGACCGAGATCGTGAAACAAATGAGCGCAGGTCAGGATAGTGGATGTGTTTGGTGTGCTGTGAACGATCGAACCTGTACCGATATCTTCTTCATTACCCTGCTTTGCCACGCGGATACGTACTGTAGCGGCCCTTGGCCCTGCGCCGGCGGTTTCCACAGGCAATGGTTCGGGACTCTGAGCGCGAAACGTGGGATGGAGAAAACCGGTATTTCGGCTGTGGCCACCAAAACCTTCGCGAATCCTGGCAAAAATTCCACGCAGGCCGCCAGGGTGGTGTTGCTGAGCAACTGTAATCGGTTCGTTCTGCGTTGGAGCTGTTGTTTCATCCGACCGACTTTGTGCACGCAGTGCGTCCCGTTCCTCAATCATCATTTGTCGCAGTTCAGCCGGTCTGCACTTTCCAACAATGCGTTTTTTCTCTGTCCCGTTGACCAGCAGGATAAATGTAGGGATCTTCTCAACCTCAAACTGGCGGCTGATTTCGGGATGTTTGGTAATATCGACTTTGCGAATCGGATAATTCAGTTTCTGCATTTCCTGGATTGCAGGAACCATTTCCTGACAGGGACCACAGTAACTGGCGGTGAAATCGAGCAGCACGACTTCGGGCAGGGGGGCGGCCAGCGGGTCAGCGGCCAGCATGATCAGCGAGATCAGTGTCATCGTGGCTTCCTTGCCAGAGTATTCTGATGAGAGAGTTAAATGTTGGAGTTGTCGGAGGGAGACTTACCTGACGGCGTGGATCCTGATGATGCAGTCTGACATCTCCGATTCAGACATTTGACAGCAGTGACCAGCAGTCGTTGGGGAAAAAGGATTGTAAGATTTGCCAGGCCAAACGTTGTAATTTGTGCAGGGAGGATGGCCGAAGGTAGCGAGAAGGCTGGTTTAACTTTCCATGCCGGATGGCAGAGGTCAGATTTTGGGGCGGAATCATAAGTCTCCGAATTGAGACATTGATGAGTCCGAATAGCGGATGCAGCAAATCAGATGCCATTTGGGTCCGGAGTCCGAAAAAAACAGTTCAGCTACCGTTGCTTTCGAATGGCGGAATCCATTTCGAGACGGTCGGCCTGCTTCTTGAGCCGATCGCGTTTGTCATGCAGTTTTCGCCCTCGACACAGTCCCAGCCTGACTTTCACGAAACCTCGTTGAATCAGGATTGCGAGTGGAATGAGAGTCAGTCCCTGCTGTTCGCCGGACTCAGCGAACTTTCGAATTTCGCGGCGGTGGAGGAGAAGCTTGCGTTTGCGACGTCGATCATGATTCACGATCGTTGCCTGGGGATATTCGGCGATATCACAATTGACCAGCCAAACCTCATTACCCTCAATTCGACCGTATGCCTGATCGATTGATACTTTGTTATTACGGATGCTCTTAACCTCGCTGCCGTACAGTTGAATGCCGCAATCGATCTGATCCAGAACATCGTACTCGTGTCTTGCCTTACGATTCTGACACACCGTTCTGGAATTGGGATTTTCGATGACACCCTTTTTTTTTGAATTTTTGCCGGCCATGGTTGATTTTCATCTTCACAAAACAAGAGACGTTCGACGCAGTCCAAATGTATGATTTATCCTGTCGGAATGCCGTAATGACTTTGTCTGTTTGACTGAGCAATCTACAGTGTTCCTCACGAACCGTTCACGGTTCGTGAGGAACACTGTAGATTAGAGGCTGAAGTTCGTCCGGCTATGGCACAAGATCTGCACGATTTAGAAAACGTGTCTGATTCCTAGTCGATTTTCATGGAATCAATCGGGAAATCCGGTTGAATTGAAGGTGCGAACCGGTTGACGAACGTGAGACTTCAGGCGAATAATCAGACGGTCAACTGTGGGCAGGAGACCACAAGATACCGTCCATTCGCTCATGTCACAGCATGACCGTTCTGTTTTGACCTTCACGGGCTGAGGTGTCTAGGCAATCATCGCATGTCGATTGAATAATGCTGTTGGCGAATCAGAATGACTCAAAGACTGGAATCCTGAAGGAGTCGGGGAACCGCTGTGATGGGGCACATTCGTTCAACTGACCACAATGTTTTTCGATCGTTTGGCGGAGTGACGCGGTTGTCCCGGGGGCAAACAACAGCATCTTTGTTCCCTGTTCAGCCTCACCCCCCGTTTGACGGACGAGCCGGTCCTGTGGCAACTTTCTCGCGGCGTCTGCCGGGCGAAAAGTCCCACGGATGGCAACGAAGTTGGCATGCATTGGTGTTCATGGACCGACTCACCACCGATACTCGAAATTCGGTCTCCAGTGGATTGATTTTTTCCAAACCCCGGTATGCTGAGGATTCGCCTGTGTTCAATAACACACGGATTTAACAGATCACTAAAGAGGTATTCAGGGACGAGTGTCTCACAGGGAGGCACAGACACTCATATTTGACAGGGCAACCGCCTTATCTAGGTAGCCTCCTGACGTTCTATAGATCCAGCGGGACCTCGGTCCGACGGCATTTTGCTGATTGCTGGGTCTGCCTGACACCACACATGAGTATCAAAATAAAGGGGATTCGCGTGCATCGTCTGGATTCAGGAATGAAGGCGATCATTCAGTCGGCCAGGGAACGAGGCTTCGTGACGATTCAGCAGGCACACGCCTGGTTGCCCGACGAAGGTGGCGACCCGGCCATGGTCGATGATTTGATCAAAGCAATGGATGTTGAACGTCTGGATTTTGTCGAAGATCCGGATATTCCTCTGGAACCGGAACCCATTGAGGAAGCCATCAAGGAAGAACAGGCAGAAAAGGCCGCACGGGCACTATTGGGAGCTGAGACCTCGGCACTTTCTTCTCGCGATCCGATCCGAATGTATCTCAGTCAGATGGGGAACATTCCGCTGCTTAGCCGCGATCGTGAAATTTTTCTTGCCAAGCAGATTGAAATTACTCGCAAACGAATGAGACGGCATGTTGTTGAGTCTGACTTTGCGCTGCGAATTGCCGTTGAAACGATTGAAAAAGTTCAGCGTGGCGAATTGCCGTTTGAGCGGACTCTGCGAACCTCTGAAACTGAAGATGTTCGCAAGGAGCAGATTGAAGGTCGTATGGACACGAATCTGAATACGTTAAGGGTTTTGATGGCCGACAACGAATCAGATTTTTTGACTTGGCAGGATTTGTCTGATGATGATCCGGCAAAGACAACACTTGATAACAAAATTCGTGATCGACGGGTCAAGATGTGTACGCTCTGTGAAGAATTGAGTGTCAGAACGCATCGGATGCAGCCTGTTATGAAACGAATGCTGCAGATTGGCGACCGCATTGAGCAGCTGCAGGACGAAATTGCCTGTCTGAGTGGATTGCGAACCGCTGAATCTGAGCGTCTTTCGCTGGAACGTGAGTTGGAAGAATACGTTCGAATGGTGCTGGAAACACCGCGCCAGTATCTGGCCCGGTGTCGGGAAATTCGCAGTCGTATGGATGCCTGGACCGATGCAAAGCAAAAACTGTCAGGCGGTAATCTGCGTCTTGTTGTGTCAATTGCTAAAAAGTACCGTAACCGCGGACTGAGTTTCCTGGATCTGATTCAGGAAGGTAATGCGGGACTGATGCGTGGTGTTGAGAAGTACGAGTACCGTCGAGGTTACAAGTTTTCCACGTATGCAACATGGTGGATTCGTCAGGCGATTACTCGAGCCGTTGCTGATCACGCCCGGACGATCCGTATTCCTGTTCATATGTTTCAGAATATTTCGATGCTTAAGTCGAAGGCGGAAGAAATTCGGCAGGCAACCGGACGTGAACCCAGTAATGAAGAGCTGGCTGAAGCGGTTGGAATGAGCATCGAGGAAACTGAACGTATTATGAAGACCTGGAAGCATCCGATCAGTCTGGATACTCCGGTAGGTGAAAGTGAGGACAGCAGCTTTGGTGAGTTTCTGGAAGACTCGCACGAACAAAGTCCGGCCGAGTCCGCCGCGAAACAGATGCTTCGTGACAAGATCGATCATGTACTGAAGAGTCTTACGTATCGTGAGCGTGAAATTATCAAACTGCGATACGGTCTGGGTGACGGTTACAGTTATACGCTCGAAGAAACCGGTCGCATTTTTAAAGTAACGCGGGAGCGAATTCGTCAGATTGAAAGCAAGGCGCTCAAAAAACTGCAGCATCATACGCGTGCAGTTCATCTGAAAGGGTTCGTGGATCACATGGCCGACCTCGCTGCCGACGAACAGTCGGAGGATGTGCCGGAAAGCAGTGCTGTCGCTGTCAACTGATTGGGCCTGCCCGGAAGAAATCTACAGAGATGCCGCAGCGAGCTTTGCTTGCTGCTGTTGATCGGAGTGTGTCGGGCAGTTACAGACCTTCAGGAACTCAGAAGATAGGCTCGCATTTCCTGAATCAGTCGGCTGCAGCGGAACTGGAAAAGTTCTGTGTCAGGTCGGCGGCCGACAGGCTGCATGGTGACCGAAACAAAGTGCACGGTCTTTTGTCTTCCTGACGTTGGGTCTGTTTGTCGCTGTGTTTCGAATTGAACCTCGATTTCGACCGGCTGACGATCAGGAGTAGACCCCCAGCGTCTGGAAAATCTGTTGCGACCTGCCTGTAGTTTGAGTGTTCCCCGGTCCTGTGACCTGATATCCATTCCGGTTTCTTTCAGGTATGCGTCAAGCTTGATGGCGGTAATCTCCAGTGATGTCGAAACATCAATCGTGTCGCGGTACTGCAGATCTCCTTCAATGAGACTGACATTGGAGTTGCTGTCTTCCGACGATCCGGATTCACTGGCTGCCAGCGTTGGGTCATCTTCTTCTGCTTCTGAGCATGTTCTGTTTCGTCCGCTTTCTTTCGCTCGAAAAAGACTCATATCTGCACGTTCCAGAAGCGTCTGTGCAGAATCTCCCAAACGGGCTGTGGAAACGCCAAACGACGACGTGACACTCAACCCTGAGATACCACCTGCCGAAATCTTTTTTACGGCGAGACGCAGCCGTTCTGCTCGTCGGACTGCGGACTGCAAATCGGTGTCCGGACATACCACGACGAATTCTTCGCCACCGTACCGGGCGATGATCTCTCCGGAATACGTCTCGTTCTGCAGCAACCGGGTCAAATCCACCAGAACCTGGTCACCTGCTTTATGGCCAAAGGTGTCGTTGATACTTTTGAACCGATCGACATCCAGAAATACAACACTCAGATGGCGACCACCTTCGTGGTTGTGGTAGTCGTCGATCATATGCCGCAGCTGGGTTTCCAGCTGACCACGATTTGCCACACCAGTCAGGGAGTCACGAGTTGCGGCCAGCTTGAGTTCCGCATATTCGTGTGTTTTTCGGCGTACGCCACCCTTGCAGCGGAACAGCTGAGCCGCACCGGTGACGTGTTGCTGCTGACCGGACACGGGCATGGTGTGGACGTCCACACTCAGCTGTTGCGATTCACTCACGTTACACACGTGACTGGCGAACTGAGCTGTTCCGTTCCGCAAAACCTTTGGAATGATTTCTTCGCAGGAAGCGGCTTCGTTTTCGTCCGTACGACTGGTCCGGGATAATCGGACGTCCGATGGCTGCCACCGACGTCCGAGAATCGTTTCCACCGGTCGGCCGGTCAGTCCCGGCATGCCGTCTGACCAGACACAGTAATTGCCATCGGCGTTGGTGATGAAATACCCGTCATACAGGATCTGAAACTGGTACAGCATCTGTAAAATCTGAGTCAAAACGATGACTTCATCGCGTTGCTCCGCAGACATCAGTGGTGATTCGTGCCGTTCAAATGATTCTGTCCGGTCAAACAGAACCCCGGCTTCCAGTTCGTGCCAGCGTTCCATCGCGGAAACAACATTACCGTCGTAGCGTGTACCGGAATGATCGCGAAGAATTTTCATGGCTTTTTCGTGAGGCATCCCTCGGCGAGATGCCTTAGGCGTACAGAGCGAGTCGTACGCATCCGCCACCGCCAGTATCCGGGATCCCAGCGGCAGTTCCACTGTTACACCACCGTCGTTTTTTTCCACTCCGGCGGCATCAAAATTACACTGCATGAAAGTCAGCATCGTCACCAGACTACTGTCGGCCTTCAATGCCTGCAGCAGGCAAACCGCAGCCTGATGATATTGACTTACCAGATCGTACTCTTCTGAACTCAGTTTTCCGGGCTTCCCGATAATATATTCCGGTACACCCATCTTCCCGAGGTCGTGCAGCAGACCGGCGATTTCGAGGACGCGACGTTCGGCATTGTTCCAGCCAAGTAGTTCAGCCAGTCCACTGCCGATGGTTGCGATTCGCTGGCCGTGGGCGACAATGGCCGGACAGCGAAACTTCATCGTGCGCAGCAGCATCATCAGGACATTGCGAGGAATCACGGGTGGCTCAGAGCATGCTTCGTTTTCCAGCAGGGCCTGTTCGGCCAGAAGCAGCAGATGCGTGATGACAGCTGACGAATCCGTCGGGATTGCGGGTTCCGTTCTGCAGAACGGAGTGGTTGCTACAGTTGTTTCAGATACGCAGTTCACAGCTGATGTTCCAGAGCGATTCCGTTGACATTAACCTGAATGCACCGTCGTGCCTTGCTCAAGAATTGGCGCGGAGAGAGTCGGATCCGCGAATGTTCCACCAGGATGTCTGTGAAGATCACGTCCTGCGGCTGAGCAATGGAATGGGTGAGTGACTGATTCACTCTAGGTCAGGAAAAGGCAATGGGCGCCTCAAGCCAATCAGCAGCAGCGAAATCAGAATACGCAGATGCGTTACAATCCGCATAACTGCGTCCAGGCGGTCCGGCAATGTCACTCACGACAGACTCACAGAATTATTCTGTGATCAATTCGGATTCGGCCGCCTCCAGGATGTTCTGGACCTTCATCTCGCTGTTTATGGAACTGATCTGACGGAATTTAGTCCGCTCTTCCGTAGATCCCTTTAACTCCCGAACGACCCGCACAGACCATCCTGCGAGGCCAAACGGGACGTCCTGACTCACCCAGAACTCGCCTGTGTTTGTTGAACGGGAATCCGGACGTTCTCGTATCGTTTCGCCCTTCATATGGCGACTATCGAAGTTTTCCTGACCGCTAACACTGTCAACAGTTTCCGATTCTGAAATTTCTGTCGGTGATTCATAGTTTGCCAGCAGACACAACGTCGGGTAGACAACCAGCCCGTGACTGTTGATTTGTTCGACTTGTTCTTCGCCAAGTCGACGAAAGCCTTTTACGATCGGCAATACGGCGTTCGGAATTGATTCTCCGTCCACGGCGAGGCTCATGAC
Organism: Fuerstiella sp.; assembly: GCA_022447225.1. Taxonomy (NCBI): domain Bacteria; kingdom Pseudomonadati; phylum Planctomycetota; class Planctomycetia; order Planctomycetales; family Planctomycetaceae; genus Fuerstiella; species Fuerstiella sp. Next base: position 89,802 of record JAKVAZ010000002.1, read on the forward strand.
TTTGTTTTCAGGTACCAGAACCTTGTAAATTCGTGCTCCAACGGGGCCGGCATCGATTCCGGTGGCTCCTGATGTTCCCGTCACAACTTTAATCTCGATCCAGCGGCATGGCTGGAGCTCTCCGTTATATTCAGTGTGTTCGCGTCCAACGGACTTGATGGACAACTCACGGCTCCACGTGAGTATTTCCCTGCCATCCTGCAGATCAGGACGCACCGTTTCCTGAATGACCGTGCCTTCGTATTCGACTCCGCTACCATCCTCGGGCAGGCTGAATATCAGTCCCTGTCCACAGCAGTGCGGCAGTCCCGTGATACAGAATGTAATGATGGTGAAAACAAAGGAACCAATTCGGCAATTCATGGCGGAAGCCTGAGATGCGTTGAATAAAGGGTGCATTGACACTCGACACACAGTGTGCCAGACGATGGAATTCCGAAGCAAGAGCAATCGTTCACGGCGGGACAGAATCTGTACCGGAAGTCGGGCATTTTCCGGTCAATGTTGTTTTTGCAGCAGGTGATTCCCGTATGGTATGGGCCACACATTGCCTGCGGAACTTGACGGTTTCGACTGGAACTCCAGGACACCCGGCGATTTCCGTCGGATTCAGGCCATCTGCAAAGTTTAACAGCAGAATCATTCCCATGATCGTCGCTGTGGTCTGCGGGAATATCAACGAATTTTCACAAGGATCCGGAACGACAGATTCCTGCCAGAGATTCAATTGAGGCTGTTGGAATCACCCAGTTGACCTTTGCCGTCTGCCGCAGGATGTCATCGATCTTCATCGTCTGCCGGTTGGTACTCAATCCATGAGACATCGCTGAAAACGGCACGGCTAACATTTTCCAGGCTGAGGTCAGCAATCAGGTCAGTTCTATTTGTCACCCTTGAATGCGCCCTGAGCGCGTATGACATCCAGAGGAGACATTCCGGTCGTATCGACAGAGGGAGTGGCCGGGGGTGTCGGCGGTGGAGTCTCTTCAGCCGACTCAGAAACATCGGGTTCTGGCTTTGTGTCTGCGTCAGGAGCGGATACTTCCGGTGCGGCGGTCGCCTGAGCTCTAATTTTATCCAGAGGTGAATCGCCGCCGGACGGCTTTGCTGCGCCGGTGGCCTGCGCCCGAATAGCATCCAGCGGAGATCCTCCTGCCGGTTTGGCTGTTGCCGGTTGTTCGCCGCCTGCCTGGGCTCTAATTTTATCCAGAGGTGAATCGCCGCCGGACGGTTTTGCTGCGCCGGTGGCCTGCGCCCGAATAGCATCCAGCGGGGATCCTCCTGCCGGTTTGGCTGTTGCCGATTGTTCGCCGCCTGCCTGAGTTCTGATTTTATCCAGTGGGGAACCTTCAGCAGCGGATTTCGATACCGAGCTGGCAGCTGTAGTTTTTTCTTTGGGTTTTGTTTCCGGCTTCTCTTTGGGTTTTGGTGGATCCACAACCGTTAGTGCGCCGGGATCAATGTCATACCAGCTGATGTCTTCTACCCCGTTGAATTCCACCAGAGCACGACAATTCATATTGACCGTTTTGACGCGTCCTGTGAGTTCTTCAAATCGACGGAGTTCGGAAATTCCAGGATTGACAACGACCCATTTGTCGGTCAGCTGTTTCTTGAGCTGCTCTGCACGTTCAATGGACATTGGAATATGGTCAGAATTGAGAAAGGTAGAATACACTAATTTACAAGCGAGCAGACATTTTGCGGCAACCGCCCTGTCGATTCAAGTTCAGCTCTTCTTCTGACCACCCGTTCTCCAGGAATACGGAACTTGCAACGATCCGGCCTTTCATGGGGGGGGCGTGGTAATGGGGGGACCGCTGCCTGGAGCTTAACGATGGCCGGTAACCGGTTTTGCCCTTTGCCATGGTATTGCCTGAGTGGAATTTGATATCGGGCAGGACGGCGCCGGCATTCACGCAACAGACTTATCACGCTTTAAACCTTTGGTGAATCTCAGGTATAACCCCGCCGCGAACAGTGAAAACCTGCTTCTGTTCGAAGTGTTGCGGAATATTGTCCAGATGGAAGGAAAAATGGTCAACACGCGAATTGCTAACATCCTCAAACATATTTTGCCGGATGCCGCCATTACGGTCAGGGGATGGGTTCGTACTCGGCGCGACTCAAAGAAAGGGTTCTCATTCATCGAACTCAACGACGGCAGCTCACTGGCGAATCTGCAGATTATCGTTGATGCTACAATTCCAGACTATGATGAATCTATTCGGAGGGTCACCACGGGTGCGAGTGTGGCAATTGAGGGTGTGGTTCACGAATCTCCTGGAAAAGGTCAGCGCATTGAAGTTCACGCAACAACCCTGAAGATCATTGGAGACGCCGACCCTGCGTCATATCCGCTGCAAAAGAAAGGACACAGCTTCGAATTCCTCCGGGAAATTGCTCACCTGCGCCCTCGCACAAATGCGATCGGTGCGGTTAGTCGTGTTCGCAACTGCCTGAGTGCATCCATTCACAATTTTTTCCAGTCACGAGACTTCCTGTATATCAATACTCCGATTATCACGACCAGTGACTGCGAAGGTGCGGGAGAGATGTTTCAGGTTACCACTCTGGATCTGCCTCGACTTGCGCAACTGCAAACCAGCATTGACTGGAATCAGGACTTCTTTGGCAAGTCGGCGGCTCTGACGGTGAGCGGCCAGCTGGAAGCCGAGATTTTTGCTACTTCCGTTGGGGAATGTTACACGTTCGGCCCGACATTCCGTGCAGAAAACAGTAACACCACACGGCACCTCGCAGAGTTCTGGATGGTCGAACCGGAAATGCCGTTTTATGATCTCAGCGATAACATGGACCTGGCGGAAACCTTCATCAGGACGATTATCGGTGATGTACTGGAACAATGCCCCGAAGATATGGAATTTTTTAACCGGCGAATCGACAAAACTGTCCTTGAGACACTCGAAAATATTCGGAGCAGTGCGTTCATTCGCCTGTCGTATACGGAAGCTGTGGATCTTTTGTTGTCAGCCAAAAAATCATTTGATTATCCGGTGAAATGGGGAAGCGACCTGCAAAGTGAACACGAGCGGTTCCTGGCGGAGGATCACTTCAGGCAGCCCGTGATCCTTTATGATTATCCGCGGAAAATTAAACCATTCTATATGCGATGTAATGACGATGGTACGACTGTCCGTGCAATGGACGTACTGGTGCCGCGCGTCGGAGAAATCATCGGTGGCAGTCAGCGGGAAGAACGTTTGGACATCCTGGTTGGTCGCATTGAAGAATGCGGAATGAATCCCGATGATTACTGGTGGTACACCGATCTGCGTCGTTACGGCACTGTGCCGCACAGTGGTTTCGGTCTTGGGCTGGAACGCGCCGTACAACTGGTGACCGGGATGACCAACATTCGTGATGTCATTCCACTGCCAAGAACACCGGGACATGCGGAATTCTGAATTGCTGCGAGATCTTGTCAGCAGCGAACGAGATTCGGCTCATTTCTGTAGATCAGTCGAGATCTTTGCCGGACGCAGACTGTTCTGCGGCCGGCAAGCAGCAAATCTGACGGTTCCGGCTGTACTTTTCGATTTACATGTCGTCGAACCGATTGTGATGATAGTTTTACTGTCGACATTAGACCCACCTACCTGCCCCGGGAATTCAACTCGTTGACAGCACGCCGTACACGCCAGCCAGTTTTGATTCTGTACAGAGACTATGCTTTATGTAAACCAGTCCATTCAGATACCTCGTACTGAACTGCACTTCTCCTACACACGCAGTAGCGGTCCGGGGGGACAGAATGTGAACAAGGTCAGTACAAAAGCGGTGCTGCGATGGAATGTTCGTCAAAGTCCGTCGCTGCCGACAGCTGTGCGGGAACGATTTGTCGACCGCTATGCCGCACGTCTGACTAAAGAAGGTCATCTCATACTTCAGAGTCAGAAGTACAGAGATCAGCAGCGCAACATGGAAGACTGCCTCGAACGACTTAAGACACTGATACTTGAAGTCGCGTCAGCACCTGTTCAGCGGCGGCCGACGCGTCGTTCTCGAGGATCAACAGAACGACGACTGCAGAACAAGAAAGCAAATTCAGACCGCAAGAAAAATCGTCGTCGGCCCGCGTGCGACGACTGAGCCATCTTACCGTTGTTGATGCATCATCCGAACACCGGTCCGGGTTGCATATGTTCTCCACATAAACAGCGTTTTCAAACTGGCGCGCGCAAACAAACAATGCGATCGAACGCCGCGCCAGCCGGGAAAATGTTCGTAGTCGATTCGGTCCACCACAGCTGTTTCAGAATCGGAGACACGTTCAAAACTGTGACGATGTATCCATGATTTCATCGGTCCGGCCACCTGAGTATCTACGAAACCTGTATCGCGGATCTCACTGTGAACTGCCTTCCAATAGATCGGAAACGGGCCTAACCACATCGTAAACTCAACGATGGAAGCGTTCGCGAGAGGCTGCTGCAGATGAATCCGGACCCGTGGGCCTGGTGGAACCAGACGCAGAAAAGCATCATGGTGGTAGTGAAATGCAGCGACCTCAGATACCGGCGCCGGAACAATAAACAGATGTTCAAAGGTTTCGGGTCGGTTCATAGCAGTCGGAATCTTGTTGGTGAATCCCATAGAGGCCGTGGCTGTGGAGTTTCACCATTCTGCGAGGACATTTGGAGCGACGATCGGGAGTGTGTCTGAGTGTAGCCCGAATTTGACGACGACACGCCTGCTGAGGTCAATCACGGGAACCGATCAGCGGATGTTTTTGTAAACTGCAAAAATTCGGTGTAAAATCAAACCAGGTTTTTCACGTGTATTGCTGATTGTCATGTCAGCGAACCCGGCTTTTCGCTAGTACGTGTTTCCTTCATGAGCCTGTGCCTCCGCAGACATATGGTCGATCGAAACGGCAGCAAACACCGGTCGGTATCGCAATCTGCTATAGTAGAAGTAAGATTTACCGGCCGGGTTTTCGGATGTAACTGTGCTGCCTGTTCAAATTATCGCTGAGAAACGAGACGGTTGTGAACTCAGCGATGATGTGATTGCTGCTTTTGTTCGCGGGTATTCAGAGGGTCAGATTCCTGACTATCAGATGGCCGCATTTTCCATGGCCGTGTTTCATAAAGGGATGACGTCGTCAGAGACGGCTGCGTTAACCGAGGCCATGCTGGCGTCCGGACAACGCCTGCAGTGGGCTAATGACGGGATCCCGCGTGTTGACAAGCATTCCACAGGAGGAATCGGAGATAAGGTGTCACTGCCGCTGGTGCCTCTGCTCGCGGCCTGCGGCGTCGAAGTTCCAATGGTGTCGGGACGTGGACTGGGACCAACAGGAGGAACTCTGGATAAACTTGAGTCGATTCCCGGGTTTCGAACGGATCTTTCGTCGGATGAAATCCGGACAATTGTGAAGCAGACCGGATGCGTGATTACAGGAGCCTCTGCTGAACTGGCTCCCGTCGATCGTCGGCTGTATGCACTTCGGGATGTGACTGCGACCGTGCCGTCAATTCCGCTGATTACGGCCAGTATCATGAGTAAGAAACTGGCCGAATCTCCGGATGCACTTGTCATGGATGTCAAGTTTGGTTCCGGTGCGTTCATGAAACAATACGACCAGGCGCTGAGTCTGGCGAGATCACTCGTGCAAACCGGTCAGCGCATGAATGTTGAGACCACGGCGCTGCTCACTGATATGAATCAACCTCTGGGCCGTTTGTGTGGCAACTCGGTCGAAGTTGAAGAATCGCTGGATGTTCTTCAGGGTCGTGGCCCGAAGGATGTTCGCGAACTTACTCTGGAACTGGCTGCGGAATTACTGGTCACGGCCGGCGTTTGCGGATGTAACCGGGATGCCAAACAGCTGACAATGCGGAAACTCGACGACGGATCGGCGATGGAACGATTTGAGATGCTGGTGTCAGCACAGGGTGGAGATCTGGGAATCAGGCGGCCGACCGCACCTGCTGCGGAAGTTACTTCTGAACAGTCCGGAACGGTGTCTGCGATTAACGGGCAGTCTCTCGGCTGGTCCATCATTGCGATGGGTGGCGGAAGACAACAACTGTCCGATCAGATCGATCACTCAGTCGGGATCGAAATGCTGGTAAGAGTCGGCGATACCGTCACTTCGGGGCAGCCACTGATACGGATGTTCACACGAAATCCGGACCGGTTTCGAGCTGATCTGCGTCGAAGCATTACCCTCTCAGATTGCGCCGGTCCGCTGGAACTGATTGCCGATCGGATTACGGGAGACGCAACATGAATAAAAATCTACCGTTGCCGGACGACTGGAAACGACTTGTCAAAGCGGCACGTGAGGTTCGCTGTCGTGCGTATGCTCCTTACTCTTCATATACTGTTGGAGCAGCTCTGCGAACAGCGGATGGTCGGGTATTTACTGGATGTAACGTAGAGAACGCATCATATGGCCTGACGATTTGCGCTGAGCGTGTTGCGATGTGCAGCGCGGTGGCCGCCGGCGCATCGCAGCCACTTGTCATCTGCGTTACCGTTACCGGTCCGCCGGCTCTGTGCGGCAGCTGCCGGCAGTTTCTGAATGAGTTCAATCCGGATTTGTGTATATTGCTGGATGACAGTACTACCGACTGTCCTCCGGAGTACATGGTACTGAAAGATCTGCTGCCACACGCATTTTTTCTGAAGCCCGCTGGTCACTGAAGTCTGTTACCTGTCGTCTGACAGGGATCGGCTGCTGATCACGCTGAGGTCGGGTTTTGTGGGTATTCGCACCTTCATTGCATTCAGTGTCGATCCAGATCTGCAGCTGCGGCGAGTGATCGATGAGCTGAGCCAGATCGGACCATCGGTCCGAATTTCCGGTTCATCCACACTGCATCTGACACTGAGGTTTCTGGGAGAGACCGCGGAAGAGTCAGTTTCAGAACTGATCCGGATCCTCAATGAAGTTGCTGCGGAATTCACTGCTGTTGATGCAGCAATGTCAGGGCTTGGTGTATTTCCCGACATGAAAAAACCGTCGGTGGTGTGGGTGGGTGTGAAGGAACTCCGAACACTGGTCACTCTGCAGACAGATCTTGAATCACGGCTGATCATGGCCGGCTGGAGTCCGGACAAACGTGTTTACCGTCCACACATTACAGTTGCCCGGGGCAACTTACGTCGCCGGCGCACACCCGATTTGCTGTTCGAACTGCTTGACCGACACACCACCACTGACTTTGGAACGGTTCACCTTGACCGGATCGTACTGTATCAGTCGGAGCTGAGTTCCGGCGGTGCGAGTTATACTTCACTGTATCAGTCCGTCCTTCACGGACCGGGCGTGAGAGAATGATCATCGAAGTGGAAAGGTCGGTATCACGGTTGACGCAACGGCCCTGAATCGGGATCTGGAAATGTCCGTGTTATACGTTTGTCCGCTGATCAATATTTGTGGTCGGGATCGGTTTTCTTTCCGTATCGAAAGGGTACGCATGTTACGGGATCGTGAACACACTCCGAAGGTGATGATCGGCTTGTCAATCGCATCAGTTTCGGAGTCAGGCCGGTTTCCTGTCTGATTCAGTCAACACCACTTCGACGTGAGAATCACGGACCACTCGTTCGGCAGCTCGAATACCGAACAGCCAGAACAGGGCAGGGTGTACAAAGAAATCCAGCAGAGTCGAACTGATGAGTCCGCCGAGGATCACTGTCGCGACCGGATACAGGATTTCTTTTCCTGGCTCGCCGGCTGCCAGAACCAGCGGTACAAGTCCGATTCCGGAGGTGAGTGCTGTCATCAGAACAGGAGAGAGCCGTTCCAGGCCGGCACGCACGATCATGTCTTTTGTCCAGCTCTCTCCTTCGTATTTCACCAGATGCAGATAATGGTTGAGCAGCAGAATGCCGTTGCGTGAAGCGATTCCTGCCAGCGAAATGAATCCAACGGTTGCGGCGATCGTCAGTGTTTGACCGGTGATCACCAGCGCCGCAACGGATCCGATAAACGCCATGGGAAGTGCGGCCATGACCTGTAGAGAGAGGTTGATCGATCGGAACATGCTGAACAGGACCAGAAACACACCGAGCATCGACACCGCGAATAAACCACCAATGATTCGGTTGGCCTGCTGCTGAGTTTCGAACTGCCCGCTGTATTCAACAAAGTAACCAGCAGGCAATGAGGCAATGACAGGCTTCATCCGCTCCTGAATTTCTTCAACGACATCCACCACACCTCGCCCCGACACATTTGCCTGTAGAATGATTCGTCGCCGGACATTCTCACGGTTGACGGTATTCGGTCCTCCGGATTCATAGATTTCAGCCACTGCCTCCAGTGGAATCCGTGCACCATCCGGTGTATCAATCGATAAGCGGCGGAGGGCGAGGAGGTCTTCCCGATAATCTTCTTTCAAACGGATCAGCAGGTCGAATGAACGCTGACCAACCAGCACGTCCGAGACGACCTGTCCGTTCATCGATGTCTCAATAAATTCATTGACGTCTGCTGGTGTGAGTCCGTAAAGCAGAAGTTTGTCGCGATCGAGGCGGATTTGAAGTTGAGGAATGATTACCTGCGGTTCCACCAGCGGATCCGTGACGCCGTTGATGCTCTGCATCACAGTATGGATTTGCTGAGCTCTGCGACGCAGTTCGTCCAGATCGTCTCCGTACAACTTGATCCCGATTTGCGCTTTGACTCCGGAAATCATGTGCGAAATCAAATGAGCGATTGGCTGCTCCACGGCCGTTACAATTCCGGGAATCTCTGCCACCGTTTCCCGGATTTCCGCCAGTTGTTGCTCTCGTGTCCGTGGGGATCGGGGATCCAGCTCCAGGATATATTCACTCATGTGAACACCTTCCGCATGCTCGTCCAGCTCCGCGCGGCCGGTACGGCGAACGAACCTGATCACGTCCTGGACCTTCTTGATCCGGTTTTCAACCCGTCGATTGATTGCATCCGACTGGACAAGTGATGTACCAGGTGGCAAAACGACATTCAGCTGCATCGAACCTTCGTTGAACGGTGGCAGGGGATCACGTTCCAGATTCACGACAAAGAGTGCAGCAAGTCCGGCGGCTGCTGCGGTCATCAGGAGGTTCAGTTGCGGAAAACGCAGGCTAAATCGGATGACTCTGTCGCCGACCCATTTGAGGCCGCGCAGGACAACGCCGTCTTTCTGGTGCTCTGTCAGCTTCGAGTTGCCCAGCAGCCAGTAGCACAGGACCGGGGTCACAGTCAGCGATACCACCAGCGATGACAAAATCGAAACGATGTATGCGATTCCAAGCGGTGCAAAAAGTCGTCCAACCATACCGGTGAGTGCGAACAGCGGAACAAACACAAGGATTACAATCATCGTGCCGAACACGATCGAATTACGGACTTCCACACTGGCCCGAAACACAACCAGCAGCGGGTGTTCAGGGCTGGCACGCCGGCGGTTTGTTTTGAGCCTGCGGAAGATGTTCTCGACGTCAACAATCGCATCGTCCACCAGTTCACCGATGGCGACAGCCAGACCTCCCAGGGTCATGGTATTGATCGACAGATCGAAAAACGCGAAGACGATGGCCGTCATGAGTATGGACAGCGGAATGGCGGTCAGGGTGATGAACGTAGTGCGAAAATTCATTAGAAACAGGAACAGGATCACGACAACCAGAATTCCACCGTCTCGCAGGGCCTGTTTTACGTTGTCAATCGCACGATCAATGAAAGATTTCTGCATGTACATCGGCTCAATATGCATTCCTTTGGGAAGAGACGGCTGGAGGTCTCTCACGGCAGCAAGACATTCGTCTGTAACGGTTCGTGTATCCGAACCCGGTTGTTTGTTGACTGTCAAAACCACAGCAGGGCCACCCAGAAATTTTTCGCTGTCGTCACGCTGGTACGCCGCGCTGTCACCACGTTTTACCTGAGCCCCTTCAACAACCTGAGCAATCTGTCCCAACGCAACCGGTCGACCATCACGAATGGTGACCGCGACCTTTTGAATATCTTCCACCGACTGCACACGACCAAGTGCCCGAACCAGCAGTTCGTTCGGTCCCTGCTGGTCGAGGTACCCGCCGGTTGCGTTCCGGCTGCTTTCCTGGACGGCGTGTCTAACCTGATTCAGTGTCACCCCAAATTGCAGCATCGCGTCCGGATCGACAAGAACCTGAAATTGCTTCCGCTCCCCACCCATCGCAAAGACCTGGGAAACTCCCTGAATAGTGAGCAACCGCTGCCGGATGACCCAGTCGGCAAGCGTTCGCAGTTCCATTGCGTCTGTTTTTGTATTTTCACTCCATATACCCAGCATCAGGATCTGCCCCATGATCGATGAGACCGGTGCCAGCGTTGGTATCACTCCCTCGGGCATCCGGTCCTGGATCAGCTGGAGTCGCTCATTGACAATCTGGCGGTCGTCGTAAATATCAGTTCCCCAGTCGAATTCGACATAGACGACAGAGATTCCGACAGCGGATGAACTGCGAACGACCTGAACACCGCTGGCTCCGTTCATCGATGCTTCGATCGGGAACGTGACAAGCGTTTCAATCTCTTCCGGAGCCAATCCGTGTGCTTCTGTCATAATCACGACACGGGGCCGGTTCAAATCAGGAAACACATCGACCTGTGCGTGTATGCCCTGCCACGCTCCGTAACCGCTGATCATCAGTGCCAGGGCCATGATCAGCAGCCTTTGACGAAGCGCAAACCGAATAACGGCATTCAACATGAAATGGCTCTCCTGGCACGAATTTCAGTAAGCGGCTCCGTCACCGAACAGGGTTTGAGATGGTACCGCCACCGTTTCCCGGGTTTGTTCCATGTAGATGACGCACTGGTGGAATTGTCCTAATGGCTGTGTCCGGCATGAGGATCAGGATTACCAGGTGCCTTGTTCTTCAGTGCCATTTGCATCTGATGTGCGCCTTTCATTGCGACCAAATCACCGGGACGAAGCGTTGCGTCACCGGCGATGACAAATGAGTGCTGGTCGTGGTACTCCACGTGAACAGAGACGCGGTGGAAATCGTTTCCTTTTTTCTGAAAGACGAAGTATTCCGCCCCCTCCTGTGCGACCGCATCTACAGGTAACACAATTCGATCCGGCCATTCTTCCACCGGAACGTGTATCTGCAGACGCTGGCCGGCAAAATACATCCAGTCCACATAACGTCTTCCGCCTTGTTGTCTTTGGTGAAGAATATTATTCGGCAGCACAATGTAAAAATGCAAAGTGCGCCGTGCAGAGGAGATTTCGTTTGCCAGCCATGCAATTTGAAGCTCATCAATTCGACCGGAGGACTCGTCCTGTCGATTAAATACCGCGGAAACCTTCCACCCGCGCTGCAACGCCTGTCGTAATACATGGACGTCGGATTCGAATGCAACGCCTTCGATATACAGATGGCGGAGATCTGTCAGGACACAAAGTGTTTCCCCCGCACCAACCGACTGTCCTTTTTGAACGTTGAGCTTCTGCAGTATCAGCGGGGCGGGCACAGTGTTCTGTTCACCGGTGTTCTGTTCACCGGTCGCTGACTTGTGATGTTGTGCGTGATCGACTTCGAATGCTACCGGCCTCAGAGGTTGTTCGGTCAGTCGAATTTCGTCATCCGAATGGTCGTCTGATGACGGTGCGAACATGTGCAGGTCACCCAGCAGACGACGTGTTTTTGATATCTGTGAAACCTGTGAATCAGAAAGTCCATGCAGCCGCAATGACTCGCGCTGAGCCGTCAGCAGGGCTGTCAGTTTTTCTTTGGCGTATTTGCGTTCGAGCAGCAGTCGACCCGCCACAGCTCCGCTGTTCGGGATCTTCTGTAAACGAGCAATTTCGTTTTCTTCGATTTGCAGGTCACCCACTGTCTTTACGAAATTTGTCTGAGCTTTCACAAGATCTTCGTGGGTAAGCTGGATCCTGAAGAGCAGCGTTCCGGGCTGCACAGCTTCACCTTCGACGGCATGGATGTGAGTAATCGCTCCGGTCATCGGTGTTGCCACCTGCACTCGTGTTCGGCCTGGCTGTTCCACGACAACGGCGGGAACGGTGATGGATGTGCGAAACGACTGCAGACGGACGGGGAGAACTGTGTCTTTTGTCAGTCCCATGTTTTTGAGAGATTCCGCAGACAGCTTTGCGGACGTCGATTCAGTGTGGCCGGCATGTGTTTCATGATCATGTCCACCGGAATCCGTAACTGTGGGTTTGACGTGGCTATCAGATGCAGCATTGGCAGGGACTGCCCTGAATTTCGTGATGATTCTGCGGACTCCGCTGCGAGTTGAAGGGAACCATACACTGTGTGCCAACACACACACTGTAATCGCAGCTGTCAGCGATACCGGCCAGGCCCACCGGTTCGCATATTTCATGAATCGAATCAATAAGTGACGCACGGCGACATCGACAGAATGCAACAGAAATTGTGACACGGTGAACGCGAATTAACCGGCAACTGTAACAGTTTTCAGGAACGCGCCGGTCAATTTTACGTTTCAGCAGCGAGATCTGTGAGATTTCAGGAACCAGGCTGTGTCTGGACAGCTGACGCTCGACGCCACTCGTCCAGATTCTGCTCCGTGAGTGCTCCGGTATGCAGGGCGGAGGCGACAAGAACGCCGTCGATTCCGATTGTGTGGAGCTGAACTAAATCGTTGATACTGCGGACTCCGCCCCCGGTGATAATTTCATCGTTAGGACGCAGACCGCGTACCTGACGGCACAGTTCTGCGGTTGGAACCCCCTGTGACTTACCCACGCCCGCCAAGTCAAGCACGATCCATCGGCGGAATCCTGCTTCGGCCAGGTTCTCCAGAACTTTCAGCGGTTCCATTTGAACCCACGATTCGTCTCGGGTCAGTGGAACACCTGCCTTCAGATCAAGGCTGAGAATCAACGGTTCAGGTCCAAAGTGACGTATCAGTTTGCAGGCTGTATCCAAGTCCGGCAGCGATTCCAGCCCGACGATTACATTTCGGATTCCCAGATCCAGCAGGTCTTCTGCCTCTTCACAGGACTGAATACCTGCATCCACCATCAGGTTCAGGTTTAGTCGGGACAGCTCAGCCAGTGTACAGCGATTCGGTTGTTTGTTCAGAATTGCGTCCAGGTCTGCGATATAGGCGTTTTCTGACTTGCACACTTGATCGAGTTGCCGGAGGACAACACATGGATCTGTTGAATTTGTCAGACAGCTGCGGATCGGACGATACTCTTTCCTGCGACCTGCGACCGCCTGCACCGTAATACCATTCAGCAGGTCCAGGACCGGGATCATCTGCATCTTATTCACTCAGCCGCCTCGCGAGACACATCCGGCTCAACCACGTCGATCGGAAGGTCTTCATCAGTGTGAGCAGCTGGTGGAGTCGTGCCTGGCGCAATTTTAGGACCATCCTTATATTCGTCGATGATTTCGTGCATCTCGTCTGCAGTGATCGTTTCTTTCTCAAACAGTTCCAGACTGAGACGCCGGAGGATTTTTTCCTGGGATTTAAGAATCTCATACGCTCGTCGATAGGATTCGTCGACGATCCGTTTTACTTCCAGATCAATCTCTCGCAGCGTTTCTTCGCTGTGAATATTCTCCTGCATGATTGAGGGACCAACGGCTCCGATGAATGGCGATCTTTGAGACTCACTGTAGAACATACGTCCAAGTCGAGGACTCATGCCAAACTCGGTCACCATCCGGCGAGACATATCTGTTGCCCGCTGAAGATCGTTCTGAGCTCCGGTCGACGTTTCATCGTAGATGATCTGCTCAGCAGCAATTCCTCCCAGTAATACTGCGATGCGACCGTCAAGTTCCGACTGAGTCAGCAGCTCCCGTTCGTCCTCCGGAACCTGCAGCATATAGCCCAGAGCACCCATGCCACGCGGAATGATTGAAATCTTATGAACCGGATCCGTGTTGGGCAGGCTGGCGGCCACCAGCGCATGTCCGGACTCGTGACCGGCAACACGTCGTTTCACTTCTTCCAGCACGATGCGTGACGTCTTTTCCAGACCCGCCATGACACGTTCCACACCGTCTTCAAACGACTGCATGGTCACGCGGGTTTCACTGCGGCGGGCAGATAACAAAGCAGCCTCATTCACAAGGTTAGCCAGATCTGCTCCGACAAAACCGGGTGTTAGTCTGGCAATTTTCTGCAGGTTCACGTCGTCAGAAAGTTTTACTTTTTTGGCGTGCACATCCAGAATGTCTGCACGTCCCTTAATGTCGGGTCGATCCACAACGACGTGGCGGTCGAAACGACCAGGGCGACGCAGAGCCGGATCCAGTGTTTCAGGTCGGTTGGTTGCACCCATCACAATCACACTGTGGTCGGTACCGAAACCGTCCATCTCCACCAAAAGCGCATTGAGCGTTTGTTCGCGTTCGTCATGGCCGCCGGGTGCTCCACTGCCGCGAACTTTTCCCAGTGCATCCAGCTCGTCGATAAAAATAATTGAAGGTGAACGCTGGAGTGCCTGCTGAAACATGTCACGCACCCGGGCTGCACCTACGCCGACATACATTTCCACAAAGTCCGAACCGGAAAGGCTGAAGAAGGGAACACCTGCTTCTCCTGCAACCGCTTTGGCGAGCAGAGTCTTACCAGTCCCCGGAGGTCCCACCAGCAGAACTCCGCGTGGAATTCGTCCACCGAGTGACTGATATTTCTGAGGTGTTTTCAGGAACTCAACAATCTCCTTGAGCTCTTCGAGTGGTTCATTGATACCGGCAACGTCCTGGAATGTAATGCTGATGTCTTCCTGAGCGTAAAGCTTGCCTCGACTGCGGCCAAAGGACATTGCTGAACCGGCACCGCCCAGACGCCGAACCATAAAGATCATCAACCCTACGAACAGTCCAATCAGCAGCAATGTCGGCAGGATGTCATTCCACGGCGACGGAGCCGTTTTGTAAGAGGCCTTGATCCCGTTTTCCTGCAGAAGTTCTTCCAGCTTTGTGCCGGCATCGTCACCCTGTCCCCACAGGCCGACTCGATAATATTTTACGTCGGCTTTTCGATTGTTCTTCAGGTAATCAATCGACTTCGACTGCCAGGTCAGTTCCGTCGGGCCAATCTTCAGTTCGTGGACTTCTTCCGGTGTCAGGACACCGTCCTCAATCTTCCTGACGAATTCACTGTACTCGATCAGTTCCCCGGCCGGGGTGTGCATCGTGGAGAACACAACCATTCCGACAAGGGTGAAGACGAGGGCATACCACAGGAAATTGGTCTGAGAACCACGATCCTTTTGAGGTCCCTTTTTGGGCATCTGATCGGGTTGTTTGGAGCTGTCGGACATTCTTGTTGCCTGGTACGCAGAGTGGAGTCGTTAACCACAGTCCATTGATGACAGTTCACCCGGTGCCGGTGATTTGACGAATCCTCCAACTTTACGGCTCATTCCACGCACGGTCAACTTCTGTCCGGCACATCAACAGGTTCCTCTGCCGACCGAAACCTTTCTTTCCGGCGGAAACGGTGTAATCCACAGACTTCGCGTGTTACCAATTCTCAACTGACACAGCCGTGCAATACGGTGTTTGCACTGTAGACTCCACATAATCGCTGTAAAGCTGATCACCACTGAGGTGATTTTGGTAACTGAACGTTTCTGCTTCTGTCCGGGACACCGCCAGCGTGCCTTTCACCAAAAAACAACATGTCACAGTTCCCGATTTTCTTGCCGCAGTCGAAACGGACCACCGTATTTCCATGGTGACTGCTTATGACTATTTGTGGGCTGGTATCATGGATGAAGCCGGAGTCGACAGCATTCTGGTAGGCGATACCCTTGGTATGGTTGTTCAGGGACACTCTACCACGCTGCCAGTGACTCTGGATGAAATCATTTACCATGGGAAACTTGTGTGTCGGGCCGTTCGGCGAGCATTGGTCATTGTCGATATGCCCTTTATGTCCTATCAGGAATCACCTTTGCAGGCTGTCCGGAGTGCAGGGCGTATTATCAAGGAAACCGGCGCAGATGCTGTCAAACTGGAAGGAGGTCACATTCAGCAGTCGACGATCGAAGCGATTTGTCGAGCGGAAATTCCCGTAATGGCCCATGTCGGTATGAGGCCGCAGGCCATCCGTCGTCTGGGAGCCATGGGACGCATCCAGCGTGATGAACAGGCACTGCTGGACGATGCCCGGGCTGCTGAGGACGCCGGAGCTTTTGGACTTGTACTGGAACTCGTACCTGGTGACATTGCACGGAAAATTACTGATGCCATTTCTATTCCGACGATCGGAATTGGTGCCGGTCCAAACTGCAGCGGGCAGGTATTGGTTGGGCCGGATATGCTGGGTCTGACACCGGGTTTTAATCCCCGATTTCTGAAAAAATTTGCCGAACTCAGAGACGTTGCTCTAGACGCTGTTCGGAACTACGTCAGTGAAGTTGAACAGGGGACGTTTCCCGGACCTGAGCACACGCACCGTTGATGTTGTGAGGGGCAGTTGATGGGTCCTGTCACTCCGCGGAACGGAGTTCAGATGTCACTCCCTGCTTTTGCGAATCAACTGAAATGGTCCGGTCCTGATCTTCGGTGACCTGGATGCGCGCCAGCTAAGAACTTTGTCCGGGCGATCACTGTAAATCCCGTCGGCCCCGGCGTCCTGAACAAGCCAGTCCAGCAGCTGATCGACTGATTTCGCAGATTTTTTCAGCTGGTCTGTAGGTGCGGTCCGGACATGTACCTGCATTGCATGCGCATGAGAGAGACGAATCACGTCTGTGAAGACCGGCTCCGTGTTTTTTCCCTTGGTCATTCCGGAGATCACACCATCGACAGAGATCCCCAGTCCGTCTGCGACTCGAGCATACTCTCGAATCTTTTGTTCGGTTGGAGGGGTCCTGCAAAGCTGAATCAGCGGCAGGCGGCATTTGAGGTCAATTCGCAGTCGACGCAATTCTTTTTCGTCAAAACACTGCAGATAAATCAGATGATCCTCACCGGCCGAATCCGCTGCATTCAGAACTTTGAGTACGGAGCCGGCAACGTCAAACTGTTCAGCTCGATGGCGAGCAGGTTCTCTGAGTTCGATGCAGAGGCCGGTGGCAGTTCGTCGGGAATGGTCCAGACCACGAATGAGTTCCACGTGTTCCCGCAGGGTGGCAATCTGAAAACGGCCCTGTCCTGCAGGGAATCCTGAAGAACCTGCGTGATGAGACTGCTTCCGCACATTCAGCCGGCGAAGTTCCTCAAGCGTGAAGTCAAACACGTACCATCGACGGTCATCCCGCAGCCTGTCAGGAAACACGTCAGCTACATCAGTCACCGGATCAAGAGCGATATCACGGAGGACAACCGGCACGTTATCCTTCGACAGCACGCACTTCAGTTCGATGTAGTCTGCTTTCAGGGCATGAGCATATGCAGCGGCTTCCGTGGTGTGTTCCGGCAAGTATCCTGAAGCACCTCCACGAGCAATCACAACCGGCCAGGAGCCGGCAGACTCAGTCGATACGGCCTTTGTTGACTGTCCGTAAGCAGAATTCAGAATAATCAGATATACAGAGACCAGCAGGTTAACCCTGTTCATTTGTCGGCTAACTCCAACTGAACCCACAATGACGGGTCCCAGGCGACGGGGAATTCTTCTGTTACCGTGAGTGGCTGTTCACCCAGTTCGGTGTCGTGGACGAGACAATAGAATCCTAATTGTCGTAGTTCATCAATCTCACGATAACCGTAGAGCTGGCTTTCCGGAATCCAGACTTCCATTTCATAACCGTCTTTACGGGCATGCACTCGAAGCTGAATATGGCGGATCTGTATGTCAGATTTGACTTCCCGCTGTTGCGGAATTGACATGGGGACCACCGTCGGTTCTCCGTCGGCTGAGAGGTTGCAGGGAAAACAGGCCAGTCGATGACAGTAGCCGGTTGCCCGGTGTACGTTACCGGTTGGTCGCGTGTCGATCCACAGTTCCACACAGTCCGAGTCTGTCGGATGATTTGGTTCCCCTGCGAGCGGTCGGGTGCGTCCACAGACAATCACACGAATGCCCAGTCCCTTTGAATTCCAGCCAATATGAACTGTTGAAAAAGACGGGCTGCCGTCCATCATCGACACATTCGGGAGCTGTGCCGAATCGGTCAGTTTCAGCAGCCGCCCTGTTTTTTTCCGTGAGGGTGTCGGACATGCCGGCACTTTCATTCGATAATCAAACAGCAGACTTGACGGGATGATCCGGTTCACGATGAAGCGGCCTTCTGCAGCGGAGGTTCTGACTAAGTCCGGAATACAGGTTCTGAGGGTTTCCGATCAGTTCCTGAGGTACAAACATCACTACTCCCGGTGAGAATCAACACAAAACGAGCGGGCACCGCGAATGTCCTGCTGTCAGACAGAACAATCAGCAGGGGCCGTTCGCTGACCAGAGAGTCGCGCGGCGGTTGTCTCAGTGTGCAGGGGGCGGGCTGTTCTGAAATGCGCGACTTCGATAGAGGAAGTCAATGATGTTACCTTCGTGCGGCTGGAGCCAGTTGAGCTGGAGTGTTTTTACTTCCCCGATATTTAACCGATCCACATTTCTGGCATCGAGCAGTTCGTCCATGAACGATTCATCTTCTGTAATCGCGGAACAGACGAGAGTGTAACCGCACTTTTTCAAAAACTGCTCCTGAGGACATTCGACCACGGATGCGAACGGAAACATATATTCCGTGTTCGCCATTGGATCATCCGGATCACTTACATGCAGCAGGGTTGGTCGAAGAAAATCGCAGCGTTCACTGCACACCAGTCGATCACCATCACGGTACTGAGAAGTGACTTCCGTAACGGACGGGGACTCACAGCCCTCATCAATCTGGCTGTTCATGGCTGCAGCTGCACCCGGCAGTGTGAACGCTGCAAGCCCGGATTCGGGATCATTCATTGGTCTGGGGGCGATAGGGCCGAGTCGCTGTGCGAGTGCCTCAGCAATTTTGTCCGCATGCCGCGACACCCAGATGCCGGAGCAGCTGATACAGCTGCGACCGCTGTTCACATAAATGCTGTCGAACATTAAATCGAGATATTTTTCCCATTCGTCTACTTTGTCATCACCCAGTACGATTTTGGAGAAGCCAGGGCCGTGAGCCTGAACCCGGGGGTTTCCGTGATACTGTTCGATAGTCGCAGTACCGCCAAAAATGACCGATCGTTCGCAGGATTCAAGAACCGCACCACCAAGCTCTGCCCCTTTGTCCTGACCACCCGGATAAAGGCAAAAGGCCTCTCGAGGAACGCCGGCTTGTGCGAACGCTTCATACATTCGATAGGGTGTCCATGGTTCCGCCGGTCCGGGTTTCATTACGAGTCCGATCTGCAGTGGAATCACTGGTAACCAAAGTGTGTGTACACCGGGACTGTTGGACGGCAGTACCCAGCCCGAGGCGTTGCAGTTTGCCTGGTAGCTGACCATGACGCCGCGATCTTCTACACCGTATCCCTGCGTCAGAATGTCTAACGGCAGACCTCGAGTCAGGGCATCGAGGATTTGTCCCATGTTTTTAAGGACAAATGCGTTTTTCGTCATATTGAATCGACACATGTGCTCCGGCAGTCCGGTAGTTGCCGACTGCATAGTGCAGAACTCGTCCGGCGACTGAGTTCCGTTTCCCAGCGGGAGGTCTGCTTCAACATAGAATTCTGCAGCCGCTTCGCACATTCGGACCAAATCATTCACCGAAAACGAACGCAGTATTTCACGCGCCTGACGTGACTTCCGCATATCCATTTTGATGATGCCGCCGTTGGCTTCATGCACTTTGGCGAGGGTCTCACCGGTTTCAAAATGGACGACGTCCATTTGCTGCATGCTTTCATACGGCTTACCCCAGCGGATGACGGGAATTTCGATCATGTTCAGTTTTCTCTGGTATGTGGATTGTGCGACGGCGTGTTTCAGTGACCGATTGTCAGGTGACCCTGTTTGTGGCGATCTGGGAGGCCGGCGAAGACAGACGTTTCTTCCGGACTGTCGGCTCAGTACACGCCGACAGTCGTTGTTTTGGCAAATATGTGGTACGGCCGTACTCCGCTGACTCCATCCCACGGGTATTTTTCGTGCGGTTCTTCACGTTCACCTTCATCTCGCTCCAGAAAACCTGGAACAAACAGCTCTTTGGTCATGGTATACAGCTTCACACGGCCTGTCTGACCATAGTCGACCACTTTGGTGTGGTCGTCAAAATCAACCACCTCCACAACTGCCCGGGGCTGTGGAGCGTAATACGTGATCTTATAGTTGTCAGCCGGGTCAAACGGTTTTCCGCAGGCGAGTCCCATCAATGTGTTTCCGTATGTCGGAGTGATGTACACATTGGGGCCAAGCAGCTCTTCGCAGGCAAAGCGATACCACTGCGGAGTAAATTCTGTTCCGCCGCAGAAGATGCCTGTGATGCCCGCTTCTTCAATACTGCTGCCTTCATCCAGTAATCTCATTGCCAAAGCTTCCAGAAGCTTCGGTGTGGTGAACATACACTGGATGTCATTGTCTGCTCCCAGGACAGCCATTGCCTGATCAATTACGTGGCTGCTGTATTCCTGAGCTTCCGCAACCTTTCCCTTCTTCAGCAGCTTGACGACCCATCGCGGATCCAGGTCCACACAAAAGCAAATGCCGCCGCGATGCTGAGCAAGATGTTCAACGGAGAGTCTCAAACGCCGAGGGCCGGACGGACCAAGCATGAGCCAGTTGGCTCCGCGTGGAAAGGATTCGTCGGGAATGGTATCGCTAAAAATTTCGTAGTCCGTCCAGTGATCTTCCACGACCACTCGGGATTTGGGTATGCCGGTTGTTCCGCCGGTCTCAAACACATAGATAGGTTTGTCCTGAAGCGGCTGAGGTAACCAGCGACGCATTGGTCCGCCGCGCAGCCAGTCATCCTCGAACAGCGGAAATTTCCTGAGATCCTGGAAACTGTTCACATCTGTGAGCGGGTCAAAATCGAATTCTTGCTTCTTTTTCAGCCAGAACTCGCTGCCGGTATCTTCACCGAAATGCCATTGAACGGTTTCTCTTGTGTGCTGGTCAAGTGCTTCACGGTGACTGGCTGCCACAGTACTCAGGTCCACGGTGGCTCTTTCTGATGATCAATGGAGTGTGTTTAAAATACTCAGATCGATTCTGAGTAACTCTGTATCGTGCGATCAGCACCTCCTGCATGAGGTGCAGCTGTCGCACGACAACGACTGCTGTAGATTTCACAGCCACTCTGACATACTAGAATTGTCGAATCAATTTTCCAGCCAGCACAGCCGGCATCGCGCCAGGGAAGCGGATTCGAGTCTCCGGGGGGTGGATTTGTGACGCAAATTCAAATCACAGGATTCCCGGCAGGCGAAACGGCAGCAAACGGGCGTGCTGACAGGCAGGAACTGTTTAGTGTCAGTCCGATCTGATGCTGATCGCGGATGTGTCAGTTGATTCGGACGAATTGGGAAAAAACAGGTCCGCCGACTGTACCAAATCCAGCTTCACGCTTTGATCCTTGTCGGTGAAGGTGTTCGCTGTCCCGATGGGACCGAACCTGTGCTGCGGAGAAATTGGACGCTCCGACCGACAATATTCGTTAAAGCGGAACTGTTGACGCTCCGACCGGACTTCTTTTCAGCAGTAGATTCGGCACAGTTTGTTTGCAGGAATCCGTGCCGATGCGTCATCCGAATTAGTGATTTTACATCCAAAAGACCGCCCATACTCAGCCCGGTGGCTGTGCTGTTCAGCCTGACCGGTGTTCCGGTTCACTTATCTTGGTGGTAAATCAATGAAACTGGTGACAGATTCAACTGCTGCCGTATGGTGTCAGCGGGTCTGCTGGCGGGCTGCCGTCAGCGTATTTCGCAGCAGCATGGCGATGGTCATTGGCCCAACTCCACCAGGAACCGGAGTAATCGCTGATGCCGTTTTTGAGGCCGATTCAAACTGGACGTCGCCGACCAGAAGATCATTCACGCGGTTAATACCCACATCGATTACCACCGCCCCCGGCCTGATCATGTCGCTCGTGACGAATTCGGGAATGCCCACTGCAGCAATCAGAATATCTGCCTGACTGGTGACTGCGGCAATGTCTTTCGTACGGCTGTGACAGGTCGTGACAGTTGCGTCAGCACCGCGCTGAATCAGCAGTGCTCCCATCGGTTTCCCGACAATATCGCTCCGCCCGATGATCACGGCATGTGCCCCCGCGGTCTCGACACGTTCATATTCAAGCATTCTTATAATTCCGTGAGGTGTGCAGGGCAGGAATCTCGGCCGGCCCTGCAGCATCAGTCCCACATTCTCCGGATGGAATCCGTCTACATCTTTAGCAGGTAGTATGGCATCCAATACGGGGACAGCATCCAGGTGGTCGGGTAATGGCAGCTGAACCAGAATTCCGTGGACATCGGCATGCTCATTCAGTTGCTCTATAAGCTGCTGTAACTGCGACTGCGTCGTTTCCTGCGGCAACCGGTGGAGTGTGCTTTTCAGTCCGCATTTCCGGCAGGCCCGTTCTTTATTGCGTACATAAACCTGACTCGCAGGATCATCTCCCACGAGGACTGCTGCGAGTTGTGGGATGATTCCGGTCTGTCCGGAGAACTCAGCAGCATCAGCGGCAATCGCGGATCTTTCGACTGACGAGATTTGTTTTCCATCAATAATTCGTGCCGGCATGATCAGGGTCCACGATCATCGATTGATCAGTTTGAGAGTAATGAGAACGAAACCGGGATTGATGACAACCACGAGATTTACCGGAACAGGCCGGCCCGGTGTCTGAATTTTGGTCAGAAGAATGTGGCAGTTTGTTCCAAAACGCGGTAAAGATTGTACAGGCAAGGCATTTGGAGCCTTCAGGACCTTCTGCCTGGCAGGCACCTAGAGTCCAGGACGGTGTTCTCCTGATTTTCACGGTGGATTACAATTGCGGGAATCACCCGATCAGACAGAAACACCTCAAAATACGTCAAAATAGGTTTTGGAACTGTTTGTCAGACTGTCAGACGATGTCCAGCCGGGGAAAACTGCGTGTCACTGGAAAAAGCAGAGGCTCTGGTTATCCGGCAGGCGGACTTCAGCGAAACCAGCCGAGTTATCACGCTGTTCAGCAAAGAATTCGGAAAATTCTCAGTGCTTGCGAAAGGTGTCAAAAGACTCAAAGGGCCTTTTGATGCTGGTATTGACCTGCTTTCCAGGTCTCGCGTAGTCTTCATCCGCAAGTCCTCCGGCAGCCTGGACCTCCTCACCGAGGCCCGATTGGTTTCTCGTTTTGTGCCTCCGGGGTCGAACATCGACTCCCTTTACGGTGGCTATTACGTGGCTGATCTGCTTGAAGGGCTCACCGAAGAATATGATCCTGAGCCTGAGATCTACAACCTGGCAACGGACACGCTCACGAAACTCATGGCGACCGAACATCACTCACTGACATCGGTTGTCGAATTTGAACTGGGAATACTGCGAATTTCCGGGCTACTTGGCAGTTTGACGGAATGCATCGTCTGTGGGTCATCCGTCATGCAGTCCGGTCAGCTGTCATCCAAAAATTTCGCTCACTGGATCAGCCAGGGAGGACTGTTGTGTGCCGATTGTCGACGACCGGAGTTTTCGGGGCGTTCGATTTCAGCCGGGTCCGTTGCTGCACTTCGCCAGTTGAGTTCCGGTGACTCGCAATTGTCCGGACGTCTACGCCTCACAAAACAGCAGATTATTGAGTGTCATCATTTTGCGGTGTCAACAATTACAAGCATCCTGGGACGTCGTCCGTCGACGCTGCGTTATCTGGATGGTGTCTGACCTGTTGAACGATGTGCAGACGCACAAAGAAGAACGGTCCAGAGCATGAAGCCTGTTTGCCGAATGGAATCGGCTGCGAAACGAATCCTCCGAGCTCGAGGTATATGGCAGCGCCGTTTTTTGTCATTCGTTTGGGTGGCTGCCGTCGGTTTCTGGAGCCTGACGGTTGTCGGTTGTCAGACGATGGCCGGTCAGAAAGAAGGCGGGGTCTTTGCATCGGCGACCGCACCGGTGGTGAAAGCTGTCAGGAATCTTTGGAACGGTAGTGGCGACGATCGGGATAACAGCGCACTGGCCCGGGGAAGCAGGTTCAGTGAAGAAGGTCGCCAAAGTGTTCAGCAAACAAAGCAACTGTTCGACAGTGGAGACTATGAGGGCGCCGCAAAGCAGTACGGGAAGCTTGCAGAGAAATACAAGGGAACATCTGCCGGTGAAGAAGCTCAGTTTCGGATGGCCGAGTCATGGTATGCACTGGAGCGGTATCCGGTGGCACAGGACGGCTATGACCAGTTGTTTGTTGACTATCCGTCCACGCGATTTGTTCAGACGGCAACGAAACGGATGTATCGGATTGCTCAGGTTTGGCTCGATCTGGCAGATCCTTTAAATCGAAGCAGGATTCGAACTGTCAGTGCCGTCGAAGTTGAATACGAACATCCAAACGATGCACCGCCTGTTCCGACCGCGCCATCCCTCAAATATCGAATTCTGCCCAATTTTGCAGACAGGAGTCGACCGGTCTTTGACACACAGGGCCGTGCACTCAAAGCACTGAAGGGTATCTGGCTGAATGATCCGACCGGCCCACTGGCCGACGATGCCCTGTTCGCGACAGCCTCGTATTATCTTCGCCGGGAGGACTATGTTGAGGCAGATCGTTATTTCAACATTCTGCGTGACGAATATCCGGACAGTCCGCATATTAAGGATGCATTTCTGCTTGGGTCGCATGTGAGGCTGATGTCGTACCAGGGTCCTTCCTATGACGGAACGTCGCTGGAAGGTGCCGGTCGGCTGACTGCACAGTCCCTGAAAATGTTTCCAGGTTCTTCCGAGCGTGCTC
Source organism: Fuerstiella sp. (assembly GCA_022447225.1). Classification (NCBI taxonomy): domain Bacteria; kingdom Pseudomonadati; phylum Planctomycetota; class Planctomycetia; order Planctomycetales; family Planctomycetaceae; genus Fuerstiella; species Fuerstiella sp. Next base: position 114,614 of record JAKVAZ010000002.1, read on the forward strand.
AACTGCGCAAGGATCTGCAAAAGATACATTTGCTGAAGGCTCAGCGCATCTGGGACCGTATTCAGTACTATGAAAAGAAAAATAACAGTGACCGAGCTGTGGGACTGACATGTGTGCAATTGATGAATGAGTTTCCCAATACACAGTTCGCCGATATGGCACGGGACAAATTGGCTACTCTGGATCGGAATGAACTCCAGGTTCTGCCGGGATTCGACAGAATTCTGGAGTCCCTCTCACCGGCACCGTTACCTGCCGAACGTCTCAATGGTCAGGTGAAGTCTGTGGGAGCAACTGCGGACGAGACTGCCGGAAGCGGCCAACTCTGATGGAACTCCGACAGGTGCAGAAAATGACGCACCGAAGACAGACCGGTACGGTACTGCTGCTGATGGTTGCGGTCAGTGGCTGTGGTTATACATTCGGGCCGCAGCCGGTCCGAGGCGTACGGACCGTACATGTTCCCGTTGTTCAGACGGATTCCTTTCGTCGTAATCTTGACTATCTGCTGACGGAAGCTGTGCAGGCTGAAATTCGTACCCGTACAGTGTACCGCCTCGAAGAAGAACATGTCGCGGACACGATTCTCAACTTAAAAATTGTTGATTACCGTAAGGACCTGCTGAGTGAAACTCGGTTTGATGATGCGCGTGAGTTGCAGCTGACTCTGGGGGCGCAGATTTCGTGGATCGATCGTCGTAACGGTCGTGTATTACAGGAACGCATCTTTCCCATTAGTCAAGACCTGGCGCAGCGTGCAACGGACGTGAGCTTTGCTCCGGAACTGGGACATTCCATGGCAACTGCCCAGCAAAAGGCTGCCGAACGAATGGCGGCTCAAATCGTGGACATCATGGAATTGCCGTGGTGATCGGCTTAGTGGGTCTGCTGACGAAACCTGCAGGTGTTGTTTGACTGCAGTCCCAGGCCACACGGCTGCCCATTCACCAGGTCCTGACTGATCTCACGGGATTTGAATTGAGCTGCTGAGTATCCTGCGTGGTCGGAAGTCCCGTCTGCCGTTTCTTCAGCAACTGGGCGTGAGTTTGTGCAGCAGCATCCGGACGCATCGGTCCCTTGATGTTAATCGATGATCCGACAGATCGAGTGTCTGATTGATACGCCGTTCGCGCGTGCCCTGGAGATACATCAGGAATCGGGTACCAGGCGTGAGACACACGGAAACAATGGATTTGGCCAACTGTGTCTGGTTGCTCTTCGGCCTTTGGAAACCGGTGTTCGTTTTTTGTTGCGATCCTGCAGAACGGCTGAGATACTCACATCAGACAATCTGACCGTCACACTTCGGCTGTATGGGTGGGTTGATCAGCCATGGGCCACATTCATAGATGAATGAGCAGTCGGCGGAATTCTGCACGACACGATGACGCTGTGGATTGGGGAATTTGGTCGGATTCCTGTCATCAACGCAAATGGCGGGTGGGATCATTTTCCTGGTATCACATCGGCTGCAATCGGTGGTGCGAGGCGGCAGATTCATCCGCAGGACGACAGGATCCGGACCTGAAATTGACGGCGAATCAGTCACTGACCCGATTTGTTTGCGATGATTCTGTTTCAGCGTTGGTGTAGATCCCGCCAAAGAATTCACGACCATATCTGGTAGTCCGGCAGCAGCGCCGGATTCCGGGGTTGTCCATTGTGGCTCCGCTGTAAATCCTGCCCGTCCCGGGTGTAAAGGGAATCAACACCGTTATCTCCGTTTTGGTCAATCCGTCTCAAAGAGTCCGTTTTTTTTCTGTTGAAGCAGCCGGACAAAGTCCTTGTTGCGTTCCGCACGGGGCAGCCGTCCGGATCGGAATTCAAAACGATCTCACTTCGATGAGAGGGTTCGGAGCTCCTGTGAAGAAGGCTTCACAGGAGCGATCGTTGGAGAGCCTCAGGCAGCGAACACCAGTCATGTCTGGTATTTGCTGGCAATTTCTGACTTCGTACGAGACACTTGGTATCCGTAGTAGACCTGATCGGACCGAGCCTCAGGTGTTCGGTTTATCAATTGCTTACACTGTTTGTTTGTGTTGAAACGGGATCGAATTATCCAATGAAAATCGTTCTGTTTACTGTGCTGCTGACAGGAATGGCTGCTGCTGTTTCCCGTCCGCTGATTGCATCTCCACTGATCCTGAAAAAGGGTGATCATATTTGTCTGGTTGGCAACGAACTGGGTGAACGGATGCAGCATCACAACTACTGGGAGGCTCTGCTGCACCAGTCGTATCCGGATCTGGAACTGACTGTCCGAAATTTGTGTTTCCCAGGTGACGAAGCCTATGAGCGAATTCGGTCTCTGGATTTTGGAGATCCGGACAGTCATCTGACCCACAGCCGCGCCAGTGTCGTTATGTATTTTTTTGGCTTCAATGAATCGTTTGCAGGCCAGGACGGGCTGCACGAGTTTACAGGTCAGATCACGAGGCTCGTGAAGGAAACCCAGGCACAGAACTACAATGGTACGGATCACCCGCGAATTGTTCTGGTTTCTCCGATCGCGTGTGAAGACACCGGTAACTTGAATCTGCCGGACGCGGATCAGCACAACCTCAGGCTGCTGCAATATACGGATGCTCTGAAGTCCGTGGCGGAAATGTCTGAAGTCTCATTCGCCGACATTTACACTCCTTCCAAACTGCTGTTTCAGGCTTCTGACGAACAACTGACTCTGAACGGCAGTCACCTGAACGAGGCAGGGTATCAGGCACTGGCGCCACTTTTGATGAAAGCGCTTGGACTGACTGTGACGGAGACCCCTCCCGCAGCATCACTCCGTTCAGAAATTGATGATAAGAATTTCCACTGGTGGCATCGCTATCGGTCCGTGAATGGCTATTCAATTTACGGCAAACGGGGTCTCGCCGGGACCGATGGTACCTACAACAATCGCGACGTCATGGAACGTGAACGTGCCATCCTGGATCAAATGACAGTGAATCGGGATCAACGGATCTGGTCTGTTGTCCAGGGGATGTCGGTGTCTGATCAGTGCAACGACTCGAACACACTTCCGTTTCTGAAAGTCAGAACCAATGTTGGGGGTGAAGATGATCCAAATCGAAAGAAAGGCAAACTCGGCACCCTGGAGTATCTTCCTGCTGCTGAACAGAAAAAATTGTTCAGGATGGCTGATGGGTATGAGATTCAGTTGGTTGCTTCGGAGGAAGACTTTCCGGAACTCGCGAATCCGGTTGCACTGAACTTTGACAACCGCGGTCGGCTGTGGGTGACCACCATGCCGTCCTATCCGCACTGGCAGCCGAAACGCAGACTTGCAGACAAGGTATTGATTCTGACGGATGTTGATGCCGATGGTCGGGCGGATGACTGCACGGTATTTGCTGACGGATTACACCAGCCAACCGGATTTGAGCTTGGTTACGGAGGAGCGTTTGTAGCACAACAGCCCGATATTCTGTTTCTGCAGGATACCGATGGCGACGGTGTGGCTGATGTTCGCATTCGCAGGCTGGTGGGTTTTGATACAGCAGACTCGCATCATGGACTGGCGGCGTTTGAGTGGGGGCCCGGGGGATCTCTGTATTTCAATGAAGGCACCTTTAAATACTCGCAGGTCGAAAGCCCTTACGGTTTGACCCGTATGCATGAAGCAGGTGTCTGGCGTTACAATCCCCGGACGCATCATTTCAGGACGCATATTTCGTTGCCATTTGCCAATCCATGGGGACATGTATATGACCGATGGGGACAGGACTTTGTGTCCGATGCCTCTTCCGGTTTCAACTACTGGGGCACGCCGATCAGCGGTAAGGTGGTGTACCCTGCCAAGCACGCCGGTGGTGCTTTTAACGATACGGTCAACAACTTTAAGGATCCGGCTCTCCGTGGTCGGGATGTTTGTCAAAAATTCATCGAAAAGCGTACTCGTCCGTCTGCCGGCAGTGAAATCGTGTCAAGTCGACACTTCAAGCCTGAAGATCAGGGTGATTTCCTGCTGTGTAACGTCATTGGTGATCGGTCTATTCTGCAGCATTCCATGAAAGAGATCGGCAGCGGGTTTGAAGGAACAGAGAAGACTCCGCTTGTCTTTTGTGAAGACGGAAATTTCAGGCCCATCGATATCCAGTTTGCGCCTGACGGAACATTGTATATTTGTGACTGGCATAATGCCCTCATCGGACACCTGCAGCACAATCTGCGTGAGCCAAACCGTGATCATCAACACGGTCGGATCTGGCGTGTGATCTGTACAGGACGTGATCTGGTTCAGTCGCCCGTTATTGCAGATCAATCTATTGCGGTTCTGCTGGATGCGCTGAAGGAATACGAAAACCGAACTCGCTACCGTGCCAGACGGGAGCTGGCGTCACGCCCGACTGCGGCTGTTGTTGCTGCTGTAAAAACCTGGACGGCGGCCCTCGACTCTATCGGAAAAAATTACGCTCATCAGATACTGGAGGCAAGCTGGGTACTGCAGTCACACAATGTGATCGATACCGACTTACTGAATACGGTACTGGACAGCGATGATTATCACTGTCGGGTGGCGGCAACTCGTCTTCTGTGTGACATGCGGGAGCACGTTCCGGATGCCATGAATCGAATCCGGGAACTTATTCGTGATGACCATCCTCGAGTTCGGCTGGAAGCCGTCAGATCATGCAGTTTTTTTGAAGGCGAAGATGCGATAGAAACGGCATTGGGAGTTTTGGAAAATGATGTCGATTCGTATCTTCAGTACACACTTGATGAAACAATGCGGCATCTTGAGAGTCAGTAATTCTTGAGAGTCTGTAAATACGGGCGGCACATGACAGACACAAATGGTGAAATGCTGTCAGGATCAGAATTGCCGCACTGCCAGCCGTGTTATCGGGATGAATATTGGTTTGAATGCCTGTCATGATTCAATATGCGCTGCTGATTGTTTCTGTTCAGATTGTTGCGGCACAGAATCATCACCATGATCATGATGATGCCGTGGTGGTCAAACGGCCGAAAATTTTCCTGGACAAAAGTCCGCGAATTATTAACTACCAGTTGAAACGGCTGGACAACTCTCGACTGCTGCTGGTTGAAACCGCTGCAGACGATCCGATGTATGCTCCGGTGTTTCGGGCGATTCTGGTGCGGGCCGGCATGACTCGCAGGAATCGTGATGATGCTGTTAAGGCTCTTGCAGCTGTCAATCGTACGGATATCGTAACCGAGCTGATCAGTGCGCTCGGATCACTGAACATTCATGATCGGAACCAGCGTCAGGTCGGTCGTCAGATCTCGGCAATGCTGCTCGGTCAGCCTGAGGAACTGCTGGCCGGTCATATTGAAGATTTCAAAACGGCTGGGTTTTCAGACAGCAGTATTCTGGGAGCCACCGCTCAGGCAGGGCTGATTGTCACAGGGCATGCGAATGAGGCGTGGAATCAGGCACAGCGAGATGAGCAATCCCGTTTGACGTGGCTGGCGGCTGTGTCTCTGGTCCCTGACGGCGGAATACGTCACAGCCTGCGGGACGGCGTCGTCAGCCTGCTGGATTCAAGTTGGTCTCAGGCGGTGCGGACACACGCTGTTCAGGCACTGGGAACGATTGAAGTTCAGGCTGCTGACTCATTTCATCGTCTTGCGTCATTTGTGCATACTGAAGAGTTTCGAACGGCCGCGGTGAGGAGCCTGTTGCGAATTCCGGCGGAAGTCCGGGATGCGGTCACATCAAAGCAAATCCTGAACGAACTTGTTGATCATGCGGAACGGACTCCCGCTGCACAGCGGACCACGGACGAATTCCTCGATGCTATGCAGCTGGCTGACGAATTGCTGAGTCGGGTATCAGTAACGGAATCGGAACACTATCACAGGCGGTTGCGCGAAGTGAGTGTGCGTGTCGTGCGTCTGAGAACAGTCGAAGAGGAAATGCGCTACGACAGGTCATATTTCGCTGTTGAAGCCGGGCGCCCGGTCCAGGTGGTTCTCGAAAACGATGATCTGATGCCTCATAATCTGGTCATCACTGCTCCGGGTCAGCTCAGAGCTGTTGCTCTGGCGGGTGCCGCACTGGGAACCACACCTGGGCCTGGCGGCAGACTGTATGTGCCGGACAGTTCTGACGTGCTGTTTGCCAGCGGTATGGTGAATGCGGGCGGTCGGGAGATTCTTACATTTCGAGCACCTTCAGAACCTGGTGAGTATCCTTATGTGTGTACGTTTCCCCGCCACTGGACGCGTATGTACGGTGTGATGCTGGTGGTTCCCGACCTGAATGAATGGCAGCGCAATCCTGTGCTGCCGAAAGATCCGTTGGGCAACAACCGATCCTTTGTCCGGACCTGGAAGATGACAGACTTTCCGGGTGACGGGCTGCCGAGCTCACTGCGGGGTCGAACTCCGGACATCGGCGCCCGGTTATTCAGGGAAGCAACCTGTCTGGGTTGTCATAAAATGAATGGTGAAGGCGGAACCGTCGGGCCGGAGCTGACGGACGTGTTCAAACGCCATCACGGTGATTACCACGTTATCCTGCGGGAGATCCTGGAACCCGGTTACCGAATCGATCCGAAGTATGCGATCAAAGTCGTGGTTGAAGTTGATGGTAAGACAACGTCGGGAATTGTTACTGCCGAGGACGAATCCTCAATTTCTATTCTGGTCAACCCGGAGTCTCCAAATCCCAGCGTCATTCGGCGGGACAACATAGATGAGATCATTACTTCTGCGAATTCAATGATGCCCAAAGCGCTGCTGGACAGGTTTACTCATGACGAGATCATGGAAATCCTCAGTTACATTACCGGCGGCAGACGTATCGCCCGATAGAACGCGGGAATTTTAGTCGGGGAGGCGTCATATGTCACCGAAATCGAATTGTCGTGAATTCTTTCGAACGCTGGCTGCTCTCGGTGCGACCGGAACCCGCTCGGCTGCTGGTTCTTGTTAGGTACAAAACCGTACATGCGATGTTTTCCCGTTACATTCCCGAATTGCCTGGCAGAATTTTCCGTCTGCGATCCCTTTTACGTGTCGGAGCTCCTGGTCCGGTACCAGGGTATCGGATCTCTGTTGTGAATGATTTTTGGGAGGAGGATAACTCCGGTGAGTTTGAGCGAATCTGGAATGAAACAATGTCCGGTGCCTGCTGGCCCGGATGGGAATGATAAAACGATCCAATACTTTCGGTCTCGGGGGAATCGTTCGTTGGCACGCCGTCGACGGGGATAGTGCCGGGTGCCTTTTTACTGGTTTGTCGATGAACGCCTTTGTGGTCAGACAGGAATGTACAGACCTTGGTCTGCGTGCCCGCGGCATTGTGCTCTGTGATTTGAAGATCCGGCCCGCGTCCGGAGAACTGAGAGCTGCAATTGGTCATGAAGTGGATCGGATTACCCAGGAGTTCAGGAGTCCGGCTGAAATTCGGGCGATACCGGAAGTTTTGCGAGTTCGTGAGATCATGCGCGCCGTTGGAGTGAAACCGAAGAATCACCCACCGTCGATACAGAAATTGCTGGAATTTTCCTGGAAGCGAAGGTCCCTGATGACGATCAACAATCTGGTGGACGTCTATAATCTGATGTCACTGCGGACGCGTTGCAGTATTGGGGCGCATGATCTTGGGACCTTAGAACTGCCCGTGGAGCTGCGATTGTTTCAGGGAACGGAAATGTTTCGCCCTCTGGGTGCGGACGCGGACCGGGAAGTTAACCGGGGAGAGTTTGGGTATGTGGATGCGAAGGACCGAGTGGTTTGCAGGCTGGACTCAATGCAGGCGGACTTTAGTAAAATCACGCGGTCGACGACTAATGCCCTGCTGATCATCGAATCGACTACCGAGCATTCGAACGACCAGTTGGATCAGCTGGTCAGTGAAACACTTTCAGCCATCACGCTTCACTGTCCGCAGGCAAGAGTGTTGTCTGAGCCCTGACATATCAGAAGATTTCGTTGTCGATGTTGGGTCAGGTAGTGGAAGCAGCAGGATCAAGAGTGATGCGGGCAATATGGGTTGAAGATGACGCACTGGTCTGGAGAGAGACTCCGACCCCGGTGGTCAGGGCGGGTGAAGTCCTGATTGATATTCATGCCAGTGCGGTGAACCGGGCCGACCTGATGCAGCGTCGCGGGCATTATCCTCCACCACCGGGTGCCAGTCCCATACCTGGTCTGGAGTGTGCAGGGGTGGTGGCTGAGGTCGGTGACGGCGTCAGCCGACTGAAGATCGGTGATTCCGTCTGCGCTTTGCTTGCTGGTGGTGGCTATGCTGAACAAACGGTTGTACCGGATGGTCAGGTGCTGCCGATTCCGGCCGGCTTCAGTTTTGAGCAGGCAGCAGCTGTACCGGAAGTGTTTGCCACGGCCTGGCTGAATTTGTTTATGGAAGCCGGGCTCCGGCAGGGGGAGCAGGTACTGATTCATGCGGGAGCCAGTGGTGTGGGCACTGCCGGCATTCAGCTGTGCAGGGTTTTTGGCAATCCCTGTTATGTGACGGTGGGGAATGCTGAAAAACTTCGAACGTGTATTCGGCTGGGGGCCAGTGGTGGCAGCATTCGTCACGATGGTCGGTTTGTGGAACAGGTCACGGCCTGGACCGGCGGCTCCGGCTTTGATGTTATTCTGGATCCGGTGGGTGCCGCGTACCTGTCCGACAACCTCAACAGTCTGTGTCTGAACGGTCGTTTGGTCGTTATCGGGCTTATGGGCGGAATGACAGCAAATCTTGATCTGCGGCTGCTGATGATGGAACGTTTAAGGGTGATTGGTTCCACACTGCGGTCACGCCCGGTTGCGATGAAAACGGCTGTGATGGACGCGTTACATCATCGGGTCTGGCCGTTACTGGAAAGCGGTGAGATTGTTCCGGTCATCGATCGCTGTTTTTCGGTGACTGAAGCTGACGCTGCTCATTCCCGCATGGCAGCGAATGCGAATACCGGAAAACTGATACTCCGGATACGATAACCCTGCATCCCCCCGTGCAAACCAATTTAGAACTGACTTTTGAAGCCGAGGGGATCTGAAACTGAAAATTGTCAGCTCCGGGCAGTAGTCAACTTACGTGTGCTCTCTGAGTTCGGAACCGCGACAGTCACTTATGTTCCGGACAATTCGCTGCCGGATGGCGGGAAGTCGGCCGGGGGATCTATTTGCCATCCTTCACCACTGAGTGCCTTAAGAAACTCTACAAGATCTGCTTTTTCCTGTTTGCTCAGATTGAGAGGCTTCAGTCTGCTGTCGAGATTGGGATTGGGAATTCCTCCCTTGTCGTAATGCTCAATGACTTCCTCCAGTGTCTTAAAGCGTCCATCGTGCATATAGGGGGCAGTATGCTCGATTTCACGAAGAGTGGGTGTCTTAAAAGATCCTCTGTCTTCTTCGCGGTTAGTGACCAGATACCGACCTAGATCGGGCGATGGTTTGTCCATACCAATCCCGATGTTCTCATAGGAACCATCTGTGAAATTAAATCCAAGATGACAGCTGTCGCAGGCTGTTTTCTTAAAGAAGATATTGCTCCCGCGCATCGCTGATGCGGACATAGCGTCTTTGATACCGCTTCTGTAACGGTCGAACGGTGAGTTGCCGGAGACAACGGTGCGTTCGAACGTGGCAATCGCCTTACCCACATGCTCGATCGAAAAATCCTCAACGCCGTAGGCGAGGGCAAACCGAGACCTGTATTCCGGAACGTTATGTAGACGCTCAATGCATGTTTCATGGGCTCGGAAAGGATCTTTTTCATTCGTCATTTCGATTGGATTCGCGATTGGGCCGATCGCCTGGGCTTCCAGTGACGGAGCACGACCATCCCAGAACTGGGCTGTGCTGTAGCCCCGGTTGATTACCGTTGGCGCACTGCGTCCTCCCTTTTGACCATTGATTCCCGTGGAAACAGCTGCACCATCAGTGAAGCCGTTTTTGACACCGTGGCAGGTGCTGCAGGACACCGTACCGTCCGACGAGAGCCGTTTGTCGAAATAAAGCAGTTTGCCCAGATCGGCTCTGTCTTCGGAATAAAGATTGTCTTCCGGGTAGTAGACCGGCGGCAGTCCCAGGAGCGGTTCCGGCTCTTTGTCATTACCCAGGACAATGCTCGGACTGAGCACGAGGGTACAGAACATCAGACGGCCAACAGTATTCTTTGCGAATCGTCGACGCAGCATCATCCGTTCCCACCTGCTGCCTTCAAATACCCCTGAACGTAGATTGCTTTCATTCCGTGAACTTCGGACAGCGATCCATTGACGGTCACGATGTGCGCCATGTGTTCGATTGCCTGTTTTCGGAACTCGGTCAGGCCATCGCGTCGAGAGTTGTGTTCCTCGTCGATCAGCATATAGATCGTTCCGTCGGCTTCCAGAAGTCCGACCGGCTGTCCGTTAGCCACACACTTCTGGCCACATCCACGATGCTTGTCTCCATGCTTACCAACCTGGAGATAGCACGACAGGTCAATGATCTCACCCACGACCGATACGGGTTTCGCATCCAGTGGTTTGCCGTCAATGGCTGATGCAACCGTCTCAACGCTCCATGGTCGTCCCTTCGAAGCTTTCTTGCCAAGCTCTCCGGATGGCTTTTCGTAAGTTCCTGAAGTGGGGCCTGACCAGTCAGGAAACAGAACTTTGGGGGCGTTAACAGCCGCGATCGATACGCTGCCAACCAGCACAATGATGCCCAGAGTCTTAGGCACTGTCGCAATCCGGTGTGGATTCATAGTGGTGTTCCTCATATGCAGGATGTATTGGTACGTCGTGAAACGTGTTCATTTCATATTGCAAGTTATGTATATGAGGTAACATGTGCAAGGAATACGGCTGAGGAACTTTAGTCGGACTCGCTGACCGGTTGACTGTGTCAGGCAGATCCACTGAGCATCGAAGGCTCGCGGTATCTCTGACTACAACAGCATTGTGAGAGTGCGGCTGACCAGTCGGGCTGTTTCGGACGGTTTCTCTAACGGGACGGAAAAGTCGGTGCTGCAGTTTAAACCAGACCAAATCCTAAGAACGAATGTTCCTCGTTCACACGGTGATTTCGGGCACTAAGGTTGCGGACCCTGTTGTTTTGAGTCGGCCAGTGAATCTGCGTAGTAAGCATATCCTGCAGTGGTCAATCCCGTGATGAGGGTTTTGTCTCTCTTGGTCACCGGGCTTGCAAGTTCGGCCTGATCATTGAAACTGTTGGACTCATTTTCAATTTTGCGGGGCATCGTCGAATGATTCTTCGTATCGGTTTTCCTGTTGTTCTGAGTTTTTATTTCATCTGTGCTGCAGCTGTGGCGCCGGCCGGTGACTGGCCTCAGATTTTAGGGACTCAACGTGATGGTGTTGCAGTCGATGAGAAATTACTGAGTCAGTGGCCAAAGTCCGGCCCCGAAGAAATATGGCGGGCGAAGGTCGGTCAGGGATTTGCCGGTGTTGCTGTGAGCAACGACGTCGTTTATGTATTTCACCGCATCGGTACGTCGGAAATAGTTGAGGCACGTGATGCGTCAAATGGAGATCCTGTTTGGGAACAGAGTTTTCCGTGTCGATATCGTGGTGGAGTTTCCAGTGATACCGGACCCCGCTGTGTTCCGCTGGTGGCCGATGGTTACGTCTACGTTTTTGGGGTGGGAGGTGCCCTGCGCTGTCTGAGTTCGAGCGACGGAAAACAAGTCTGGTATCGTGACACCTTAAAAGACTTTTCCCCTCCGGACAGCTATTTTGGAGCCGGCAGTACTCCTGTACTGTATGACGGAAAACTCATCGTCAATGTCGGGGGTCGAAAGAATGCGGCCGTTGTTGCGTTTTCAGCTGCTGACGGTAAAACGATCTGGAAGAACATTTCAGACGCTGCGAGCTACTCATCACCGGTTGTTGCTGACGTGAACGGTACCGCACATGCACTGGTCGTTTCGCGTAACAAGATGCTGTCTCTCAATCCGACCAACGGAAAAGTACGAATCAGTTTTCCGTTTGGCATGCGCGGGCCGACAGTTAACGGGGCAACACCGGTTGTTGTCGGTGAACATGTTTTCGTGTCTTCCAGTTACCGGGTGGGAAGTGTCTGGGCTGCTTTGACGAATGATGCAGCGAAACCTCAACGTTCCGGTGAGAAACTGCTGGCAACGCAGTATGCAACTCCCATCAGGCAGAATCATCTGCTGTTTGCTGTTGACGGACGGCAGGATGTTGGATCGGCCAGCATTAAATGTATTGATCCGAGACGACAGAAAGTTCTGTGGGCCAAGACCGGCTTTGACTACGGGACGATGATTCGTGTCAACCAGGAGTTGTTGTTACTGACGTTTGGCGGTGAATTGATTCGTATTGCTGCAGATCCCCAAAACTATCGTGAACTCCAGCGAGCAGATGTACTCAGTCCGGCGCCCAGAGGTTATCGTCTGCCTGCGATCAGTAACGGACGGTTGTTTGTAAGAGACAGCAGCGTTCTTAAATGTCTGCAGGTCGGTGAGAGCAGCTAAACAGTATTACGGAAATACACAACGGCAGCCTGAATGCGATTTGGGTCCGCACCGGAAGTTTCGCACCGGAAATAACGATTCTGCGGGAACAATTGCAGGCTGGTATCTATGATTACGGTGACCGGGATCACTGGATGTGGTAGCGTTAATCTTTCATGCGCTCCGTGGCGGTGACCGGCCTTTCAAGACTCCCCACTGTTCCTGGCTTATGATTCAAGTTCACGGACTGACCAGAGAGTTCCAGGACTTTAGCGGGGGAGTATTTCGTGCGCTGGACAACGTCACGTTTAATGTACAGCCTGGTGAAATTTTTGGCCTGCTGGGTCCCAATGGTGCCGGAAAGACGACCTGTCTGCGAATCCTGAGTACGATTTTGAAGCCTACTCGCGGCATTGCCGAAGTCGCGGGCATCAATGTAATGCGTGATTCCGAGGCCGTCCGTCGGCGGATTGGATTTATGTCGGGGAATACCGGGATCTATGACCGAATGACGGCTCGGGAAATGGTGGAGTATTTCGGTCGTTTGTACGGAATTCGTGAAGATCGTCTGCAGCAGCGCATCGATGAAATTTTCGACATCCTGCAGATGCATGAAATCGGTGATCGGCTTGGCAGCAAAATGTCGACCGGCATGAAACAAAAGGTGTCGATCGCTCGTACAATCGTACATGACCCTCCCGTTATTATTTTCGACGAACCCACGTCCGGCCTGGATGTGCTTGTGGCACGTAACGTTCTTGAAGCCGTTGAGGTGCTGCGCGACCAGGGGAAGTGCATCGTTTATTCGACTCATATTATGAGCGAAGTCGACAGGCTGTGCGAACGCATTGCCATCATTCATCGGGGCAGGATTCTTGCCAGTGGTCATCGCCGTGAACTTGTGAATTTACACTGCCAGCCCAATGTGGAAGAACTTTTCTTTGATCTGATCCGTGAGTTCGACTCACAGCAGTCGGAAACTTAATCAGTATCGTTCGTTTAATGTTATCAAAAACAATCCGGGCGAAATGAACTGGAAAAATATCAGACTGATTTTTTTGCGGGAGGTTCGTGACCAGCTGCGCGATCGGCGTACGCTGTTCATGATCACGATTCTGCCCGTGCTGTTGTATCCCATGCTGGGCCTGGGTGTGGTTGAGATGATGCTTACATTCAGTGAGCAGCGTCGCACTGTGGTGATCCTGAACGCCGATGAACTGCCAGGTAATCCTTCTTTCCTGGCAGACGGAGAGATTGATGTTCGCTGGCTGGAATCCGGTAAGCATGGAACACCTGTAACTGTCATCACTGATCAGGAAAGGTCCGTGTCAGGTTTTCCGGGAGATTCGTCTGATCATGGCCTGAGATCGAATGCCGTACTTGAACAGGCTGAAATCCTGGCAACCCGTGTTCGAACGTCGATCGCCGACCGGTCGGCAGTCGGTACGGTATACAATTCAGCGGAAATCAGCAGATCGACCGACAACAACTTGATTTCGCTGTTTAGCGAATCCGGGATTGATGTACTTGTGCTGGTTCCTGACGGCTACTCGGATGCGGTCGCATCGGTTCGACAGCAGATTCGCAGTGGTGATGACGCCTCGGCTGTCACACCTGGTGAACCGGGACTGCTTGTCGTTCGCAACAGCGCCGATGATCAGTCGGTCGTTGCATTTTCCATCGTACGTTCAGCACTGCGTTCATGGGAAGCAAACCTGCGCAGTTCCATGTTTGATGAAGCTTCCCTGCCTGACGCACTTCAGTATCCGGCTCGGCTGCAGTGGGTCGAAGTAGCCGGCGGCGAGCAGGTGGCGGCGAATGTATGGAGCAAGTTGTTTCCGGCAATGCTCGTGATCATGACGCTCACCGGTGCCTTTTATCCGGCAATTGACCTGGGTGCGGGGGAAAAAGAGCGAGGCACGATGGAAACACTGCTGATCAGTCCGGCCCGACGTGTCGAACTGGTTCTTGGAAAATTCTTCACCATTATGCTGTTCAGTGTTTGTTCTGCGCTGATGAATCTTGCCAGTATGGCGATCACGGGGCAGCAGATGGCTTCATCAATCGGTGCCGGGCTGACGGAGACTATCAGTCTGCAGTTTCCGCCTGCGTCGGCAATCATGTGGGTTTTGATTTCACTCCTGCCACTGGCAGCACTCTTTAGCGCTCTCTGTCTGGCGCTGGCTACATTCGCTCGCTCTACGAAGGAAGGCCAGAATTACCTGACGCCTCTGCTGATGGTCACCATGGGCCTGACCATGTTTTGCCTCTGGCCGTCTGTGGAGATTGTGCCACTGTACAGCGTTCTGCCTGTGGTGAATGTGGCTCTGCTGCTGAAGGGGCTGTTACTCACTTCTACCCAGACCGGCAGCCTGATGGCTTATGTTGTTCCGGTGATGGTCTCCAGTTTTGGTTACAGTCTGCTGGCGATCTGGTGGGCGATTGACCTGTACAACAATGAAACTGTTCTGTTCCGTGAAGCTGAAAAATTCAATCTGCGTATGTGGTTGAGGCAACTAATGCGTCCCAAAGACGCCGTACCCGCGTTTCCGGAAGCGGTTTTCTGTTTTGTCATTTTGCTGGTGCTCCAGCTGGGAGCGATGACCTGGCTTCGTCCGGATCTCAGTGGCACGGAAGAACAGAGAGCCCGAAGCATGCTGCAACTCATCTGTGTTCAGCAGCTGGTGACCATTGCCTGTCCGGCGTTGTTTATGGGGATCCTGTTGACAACCAGCCTGAGAGCTACGTTTCGTTTGCGATGTCCATCATCAGGAACGCTTTTGACGTCGGCCGGACTGGCTGTCGCCGTGCACCCGCTAACCCTTGAGCTCAGCCGATTCCTCGCAGAAAACGGGGTGTTTCCCAACGTTCCTGACGCGGTCACACGGGTTCACCGGTTGATGAGCAGTGAGACACAGTCACTGTGGGTTCTGATTACCGTTTTTGCACTGACCCCTGCAATCTGTGAGGAACTGGCATTTCGTGGATTTATACTGAGCGGTCTGGCTCGTGGCGGGCGGCTGGCTGTTGCGATCGTTATCTCGTCGGTCATGTTCGGAGTGATCCACATGATTCCTCAACAGATTTTCAATGCAACACTGGTGGGACTGCTCATCGGACTGATTGCAATTCACAGTCGCAGTTTATTCCCGGTGATTCTGTTTCATTTTGCCACCAATACTCTGGCTCTGCTGCACAGTCGTAACATGTTTCCACTGCCTGAGGGGCTGTGGTTCGGTCGTGATGAATCGGAACTGCTTCAATATCATCCCCCGGTTCTCGTTGTTTGTGGGATAATTGTGGCGTTCGCCTGCAGAGTTATGATTCGGGACCTGGTGCAACAGCAGGAGGCTCGACGACGGGGAGAACTTGAGCTGTATGTTGACAGGAACGCTGTGTCAGGATCCCTATAAGGATCGGCTATCCGTGTTTTGCAACTGACTGTTTCGTGGGTTACGAAACGGGGCCGGTGCAACGTCGTAACCGGGTCTCATCGTGATATTCATCAGCAGACCAACCGCGACAGAAAAACTCAGCAGACTCGAACCACCGTAACTGCAAAATGGAAGTGTCATACCGGTAATCGGCATGAGCCCCACTGTCATACTGGAGTTGATGATCGTCTGTACTCCGATCATTGTCACGATACCTACTGCGACCAGTCGGGCCCAGGGATCCCGTGTCTTTGCGGCAGTTTTCAGTCCCTGCCACACCAGCACTACGTAAAGCAGTAACACGAAAGATGTGCCTGCCAGTCCGTAACGTTCGCCGAGCACGACAAGAATAAAATCCGTGCGTGCGGCAGGAAGCTGCCAGGCGGCATCATCGTCAGTCACAGGTTCATCGTTTTGGAAACTGCCGTGAATTCCACCCAGCGCGAGTACCTGCTTGGACTGATGAAGGTGAAATCCGTCTCCGGCCGGAGCTGTACCGCCGTCAGACTGATTGAACAGTATGACAATGCGGGATTTCTGTTCCGATGTCATTTGCTGCCACAGTAGCGGCAGCATGATGACGCCGATCAGAGCGGCGGCAAGGAGGTGTGTCGGTCGTGCTCCGGCAGCAAACAGCATTGCGTACAGTATCGGCAAAAACAGCATCGCCGTGCCCAGATCCGGCTCTCGGAGAATTAACAGCAGTGGCAGCAGCGTGATGATAAACGGTGGGACAAGGCCGCGTATCGTGGTTTGGTTCTCGCGATACATCAGCCAGGACGCTAAAGTCATGATGAGTGCCAGACGGGCCGGTTCGCTGGGCTGGAAATCCATCAGTCCAAGTGGGATCCAGCGTCGTGAACCGTTGACAGGCGGCATAAACAGTACCAGCACGAGCAAACCCAGACACACCACAAACAATGCCGGACCGGCATGCTTCAAACGTCGCCACGAAACAGTTGTCACAAGAAACATTGCCGGCCAGGCCAGCATTGTCCACACGAGTTGACGTTCGAACAGTTGTGATTTTCCATACAGCTGGTCGGCACGATGCAGACCGCACAGTCCTGAAATCGTGATCCCGATGCAGCATAACGGGATCAGCAGCGGTATATTTCGGAGCCAGCTGGCCAAACCGTTTTCCGATCGTTAGGTCTGCATGGACAAAGACATCGCTGAATTTGATGACACCGGAGGCTCAGCAAAACTCAGGTATCAGCGACGGGGCGTACAACCACACGATTACCGGCAATATGTACAACTTCGATTGCTGTCCCGTGCTCAATGTAAGCTCCTTCACTCACGACGTCGATATAATCGTCGTTGAATGTGGCTTTACCGGCCGGACGTAACGTCGACGCGGCCGTTCCAATATTGCCGACACCAACTGCAACTGTCGTCAGGCCGGTGGCTGCTTTCGAAGGATCTGTCAGTTCGTTATCAGAGATCTGCCCGGGAGGTGTCAGCATCAGATGCTTAAACACCGGCATGGACGGCAGGAAATGATTCAGGACGGACGCCACCACGATAACTGTTACGAGTGCACCGGTGACCGTTCCCAGGCTGCCCATGGTTTCATGGAATCGTTCGCCGGTGGTCATTCCGGCGAACGTATTGCCCGCCATGACCAGAGAACCAAGCATCAGCAGAATACCGCTGACGCCAAAGACGCCAAAACCCGGGATCACAAACATCTCCAGAAGTAACAGTCCCGTACCGAGGACGAACATGACGAGTTCAAGAGTTCCGGCTGTCCCCCCCAAATACCGACTCCAGAAGAACATAGCGAATAAAGCTGCCGAAAGAATGCCGAAGAATCCACCTGGCAGATGAGCCTCCAGATAGATACACATAATACCCAGGGTAATCAGTGCAAATGCCCCGATGGTCGAATTCAGTACGAACACAAGTGTGTCAACCCACGTGGACGCGCGTGGTTTCATGACGGTTCCTTCAGGAATTCCCAGACGCAGCTGCAACTCATCCTGTGTGGCACATGGTGCTTCGGCGATTTGCAGTTCATGAGCTTCCACACCGTTTACGGTCAGTAGGTTTCCCTTGCGGGAGGAGAACACCATGTTTCCACGGACCCACTGGTTCTGTGCTGCATCAATTTCAGCCTGAGTCATGAACGTCCGGCGTCCGGTATCTTTGTGAGTAACTTCAAACACCTGAAGGTTTCTGTCGACCATGGCATGGAGCACTCCAACCGGGCGATCTTTTTTCTTTGCCAGAGTTTCCATTGTGACCATCAGGGGACTGACCAGCTTTTCGGGCACTCGGTCAAAAGCTCCGTCTTTAGAAAGCTGGATCACACCGATGTCTCCGATCTTGGCATCCGGAGTCATTATGATCTGATCACATCCCATGGCCGACAGCGCTGCCCCGCTGAGCGCGTCATGCCGGATCCAGGCGACACTGGTGATTGTTGCTGAATCGAGATCCGCGATAGTTGTGGCAATTTCTTCACTGGAGGTCAGGTATCCGCCGGGGGAATCGATATCATAGATCAGTAAACCGGCACCCTCTGCCACAGACCTGCGAGTTTCACGGATGACGAATTCAGCAACAACGGGTGTGATCGTGCCATGAATGGCAATCACCGCGACTTTTACCGGCTTGTCTGATACCTCTGACTGACGGTGTGCAGCCAGTGGCAGACCCCAGGCGTGTCGCACGTCGTCATCACTCCGAGCCGCATCGGCGATCATAAAATGGAGACGAAGAGCTTCTTCGGTTGTGAACACCGCCGGCTGGCCAGGTTCGCGAATTCGGTCTGTGGACGTGACCTCCTGCCCGGCTGCCAGCATTTGCGTCAGTTCATCGGGCGAAACGAACCGATAGTCCGGTTCACCGGCATTCTGCGGAATGCCGACCCGGACCAGGCCGGCAGACGGATTGAGCATAGCTTCAGCAATTGCAGGAGCCATACGGGGATTTCGACGTTTGGCCACCAGACGCCGAACGAAGGCTGCTTCGTCGTCCGGTACCGGGCTACCTTTGCCGACGTCACCGAGGGCAGCTCTGGGGGCCATCATGATTTCATGACATGCCAGAGCCACGATCGAATGGCTACCCGTAATTCGACTCTGAATCCACGCAACAGTTTTTACAGAAGACGTTTCATCGTCGATGAGCACCCGGGCGAGGTCCGTTACGTTTCCCACCGTGCTGGCGCCGGGGACCAGTTTCAGGACCATCACGGCTTCTTTTTCCTCCCTCACGGCTCGTCGAGAGAGTTCCAGCAGCTGATTGCGAACCAGCGTGATCTGCTTGTCGCTGATTTGGCCTGGTAGTTCGATGAACTGACCAGTCCTTTCCTGGCCGGTCAACTGTGCTATGCAGGTCAGATCAGTTGTCAGAAATTCCAGACAGACAAAGACTGCCAGGAGACGAATTATTTCCGGAAGTTTTGGCTTTGCCTGGTGCATTCAGGAATCTCAGAATTGAACCGATTTTGGACCACTGTTGAATTATATGGCGCTGCGTACGGTGATTTAACCCCGTTCGGGCAAATGCGGCTGTTGTGTTCAGTGGTGGCCTTAACGGAGTTCCCGGGTGTTGTTCGGTATCTGGTCGTATGGACAGGGGGGGTCGACCGCCATGCCTGTTTGAAACCGGCAGTCAGTCACTGTCTCGAAATTGATGGTTGACAACGAACAGGCCGTGCTGACGGATGGGAAGTTTTTGTCAATCAATTTGAAAATAAGTAAAAAGGATGAAATTATTTTTGGATATCTTCCTTTATGGCCCCGGATTGTTTCGGCGGCGATGATCAGTCGCCGGGACAACGGCTGCTATCTGCCCTTCATGGCGGAACGCAGTGTCTGAGCCAGATCGTCGAATAATGCGCTGACCGCCAGACTGACCGGGACCATTCCATCAATCTGGCTGGATGCAGTGACTGTCCTTTCGAGCATTGAAGTCAGTAAATCGACCCCATGCTTTGCCCCCAGTCGCTGAGTCAGCTGGTCTGTCAGGTCGCCGGAAACGAGTGTCCTTAGCCGTTCACGTAATGCATCCGAGACGAACTTCAGAAGCCATTGAGCGTTTTGTCGCTGTTCGCCGGCGTTACCGGAAATCTGTTCAATCGTGTCCATGACTGCATTTGTTATGGTGAGTGAATTCATCGTTTCCAGCATCTGCATTTCCTGAGCGATGATATCACGCAGCTTTCGTAAATCGTCATTCAGCAACTGTTGAGCTGTTTCCACACTTCCTTCGCAGAGTCTGGAGACGGCATCGGCGGTTTCTTTGGTATCGACGAGTTCATTTTGCAGAAGAATCGAGCCGGTATCAGAATCACTCAAGGGAAAAAATCTAACCTGCTGGCAGCGTGAACGAATTGTGGGCAGCAGTGTTTCCGGATTGTCCGTGACCAGCAGGATCAGTGCCTGGACCGGTGGTTCTTCAAGTGTTTTGAGGAGAGCGTTGGCAGCTTCGTCAGTCATTCGATGAGCGTCATTGATCACTGCCACCCGTCGGTCAGACAACTGGGGCTTCATCGACAGGTCACAGCACAGCCCTTCGCGTCCGCGTTTTTCTCCTTCACCCGCCACCTGGCCGATCAGGATCTCACGTTTTCCACTGAGCAGTCCGACTTCATGAAAATCGGGCCAGGTGCCGGCACTGAATGACCGGCAGGCATGACATTCTCCGCAGACCTGGAGTTCCTCAAATAGGTGGTTGCGACAGAAAACGGACATAGCCAGCAACCGGGCAAACTCGCGTTTACCGGTACCAGGAGGCCCCGCAAAGATGCACGCATGAGCCAGCCGACCCTGCGCAATCGAATGCTGGAACATCTTTCGCTGTTCTGTATGTCCTTTGAGTTGGTTCCAACTGCTCAGCATTTAGTTCGGTTGATCCCACCCACTGTTCGTTTCTGTTCAGGAGTCTGAAAGCTGAGATTCAGCGACATGAATCGCTTTGAGCAAAGCCCGGGCTTTGTTCAGTGTTTCTTTGTATTCGAGTTCGGGGACACTGTCGGCGACGATACCGGCACCTGCCTGCACGTAAATGACACCGTTCCGGATCACCAGAGTTCGAAGTGCGATGCAGGTATCCATATTTCCCGTGAAATCAATATAGCCCACGGCGCCCGCATACGGACCTCGTTTGTGAGGTTCAATTTCATCGATAATTTCCATTGCCCGAACTTTAGGAGCTCCGGAAACAGTGCCGGCCGGCAAACCGGCTCGCAGTGCCTCAATGGCCGTCATGCCGGGCTTCAATCGTCCTGTGACGCTGGATGTAATATGCATCACATGACTGTAGCGTTCGACCACCATGACGTCAGCAAGTTCCACCGTACCGAATTCCGCGACTCGCCCCACGTCGTTGCGCGCCAGGTCAATCAGCATGACATGTTCGGCTCGTTCTTTGGGATCTGCAAGCAGTTCTTCGGCAAGTTGCCGATCTTCCTGACTGGTGCGTCCCCGGCGACGTGTGCCGGCCAGCGGGCGGATTGTCGTTTCTCCGTCTTCGACGCGAACCATGATCTCCGGTGAACTACCAACCAGATGGACGTCCGGTGTCTGCAGCAGAAACATGAACGGGCTTGGATTCACCATGCGCAAAGCACGATAAACGTCGATGGGAGCGGCCTGGCTCTCACGAGTAAGACGCTGACCGATCACCACCTGAAATACGTCACCCGCCCGAATATATTCCCGGCACGATTCCACGGCCGTCTCGAACTCGGGTTGTGAAAAATTCGATACGGACGCAATTTCCGGTTCGACGGTCAGGTCGATGTCGTTGAGCGGTATTCCGCCGGGATCGTGACTCAGGCGATGGCACAACTTCTGCAGCCTGCGTTCTGCATCATCACGAGCTTCCTGAAGTGGGGTTCCCTGGGTATCGGCAAGAGCAACGGCGAGGACCGTTTTGCTGATGTGATCGAAGACAACCATGCTGTCGTACAGAGAAAAACAGAGGTCCGGCAGTTCTCGATCATCTTCGGGAACATCAGGCAGGTGCTCCGTATAACGTACAACATCGTAGCTGGCGAATCCGACAGCCCCTCCTGAGAATCGCGGCAGGCCAGGAACGTGGACGCAGGAAAATTCCGCCAGCAGCCGGTCAAGTTCACTCAGCGGATCATCACTTTTCCATTCTTCAAGTGTGCCGTCTTTGCGCCGAATCTGCACGTCCTGGCCCCAGGCGGACACTGTCAGAAAGGGGTCGCTGCCAACAAAACTGTAACGACCGATTTTTTCTCCACCCACCACACTTTCAAACAGGAAAGACCACTTTCCTTCGCTCAATCGTTGCCAGGCGGTCACCGGTGTCAGGGAATCGGAAGTCAATTGACGAAAGACGGGCACAAGCCGGCCCTGCTGAGCATACTTGGCGAAAGCGTCATGCGGTGGATGGTGGGTAACGGACATCATGTTTTCCGGATACGGAACGTGAAGGTACCCGACAGCATTGAATAACGGGTGATCCGCGTCAACGATTGCCAGACAGGTGATTGTCCAATCAATCAATCTGGAGGCGATTGTCACAACAGGCACCGTGTACTGCAAACATTCAAATTTAGTTTTGTCGGGATGCCTTTCTAATTCGCCGTCAGAAAACGGGGAGGGGAAGCGTTAATTCGCCTGACTTGTGACTGTGTAACCTGTGTTCTGCCGGACAAGACGAAGGTGAACCGTGTTCAGAGCTTCGCAGCACGGAAAACAGTGGTTTGGCGGGTTTGTGGAAATAGCTACAATTGCCAGATGTTTACACTCGATTCTGAGGATCGGAGTGTGATTTCAATCTTTCCTGGCTGCGGCTGGAACAGGACTACATTCAGGGCGACGATGGACTTTCTGCAACTTGAAGGCAAAGACGTCCTCGTGCTTGGTGTTGCCAATCGCAAGAGTGTGGCATGGAAAACAGCGCAACTGCTGATAGAGGCGGGTGCAAGGGTGATCTTCAGTGTGCGTTCGAACGATCGAGCCGACACTGTCCGGAAACTTGCTCCGGACTCACCCGTTTTTGTGTGTGATGTGGAGAACCAGGAAGAAATAGACCGTCTGCGCGACAGCGTTGCCGGGGTCGCATCGAAACTACACGGGATCGTGCACTCCGTCGCGTTTGCTGATTATTCTTTAGGGTGGTTACCGTTTCATGAAACTCCTCGGGCAGCTTTTTTACAGGCAATTGACATTTCCTGCTTTTCGTTGACGGCCGTGGTCAATGCCCTGAAAGATCAATTGGATCCGAAGTGCGGCAGCGTGGTGACGATTTCGATTTCTACGACACGAATGGCGGCCGAAAATTATGGTTATATGGCGCCGGTCAAGGCGGCTTTGGATTCCTCTGTCTGTTTCCTGGCGAAATCATTTTCGAAATTTTCTTCGATTCGATTCAATGCTGTGTGTCCAGGTCTTTTGAAAACATCAGCGTCAGCAGGGATCCCTGGATATGCCGACAGTTACCTGTTTGCTGAACAGGCGACCCTGCGAAAACAGGGGGTGCAGACCGACGAAGTGGCCTCTGCTGTGGTGTTTCTGCTCAGTCCTCGTTCCTCGGCAATCAATTCTCAGGGCATCGTACTGGACGCCGGTATGTCCACGAATTATTTCGACGACGAAATTATTGGTCGCAGTGACAACTGACGTCCTGATTTACGAATTCGGTTCCATCCCAGGTCGTTTGATTCGGTCAGGGACTTCGAACAGGAGAGCAACATTCGCTGGTCTCAGCAAACCGGTATTATAGTGGTGACAGCGGGATTGCTGGTCCTGACACTGGCCCTGCGGATGACAGTCGTCATGGTTGACGGTGATCGACTGCAAAGTGACCCCGATGCATATGTGCGACTGGCGAAGATGCTGGCTGACGGCAGGGGTTACGTTGCAGCAAACGGGTCAGATCCGACAGCTTTTCGCCCCGTGTTTTATCCACTGCTGTTGGCAGCTTTGTTGACGGGAGGGTGTTCACCGGCGGCAGCTGTTGCCACCTGGAATCTGCTGGCCGGACTTGCGTTCGTTGTCGGTACCGTTCTATTGGCAAAGGAATTTGATCTGCATCCTGCGGCTGTTGTGACTGCTGGATTTGCGGCAGCAGCTGACCCGCTGCTGGTTCGGTATACGACTGAACCGATGACGGAAAATGTCTGCGCCGCGATTTTTACGTTGGCAGTCGTTTATCTGTTGCGCTTTGTTCGGTATGCCAGGCGTTTGGATGCCGGCTGCGGATTTGGCCTGGCAGCAATCGCGGGTCTACTGCTGGGTGTCAGTGCATTATGTCGACCAATCGTGATGATCAGCTGCGTGTCGCTGAGTTTGACCATGGTGGTTATGCTATGGAATTCAGTTCGCCCCCGGCGATTGTCCGTCATCCTGCGTCTGGTATGGATCGGGATGCCTGCCGCCGTGGCCGCACTTACGGTCGCGCCGTGGGTCATTCGGAATGCCATTCATTTTGGGGCTCTGATTCCTGCGACAACACACGGAGGCTATACGCTGTTGCTGGGAAATAACTCCGAATTTTATCACCGTGTGGTATCCGGAAGGCAGTCAACCTGGGACGCAAATTCTCTTCAGGCCTGGCAGCGAGATTTGCATCGGGGCCTGGAAGAGTCTGGTAAGGATCAGGCCGGTGAGCATGTTGTCGATGGGTGGATGTATCAAAAGGCTGTAGCTGAAATTCGACATCAACCGTCAATGGCAGTCCGTGCGGTCATCCTGCGCTGGCGCCGTTTCTGGGCTTTGACGCCGACAGCCAGCGGTGCCTCACTGCCGCGATACCTGCTGTACGCTGTGGGCATCTGGTACGGACTGACGGGCATCGGTCTTTTGCTCAGCCTGTTGAGACTTTACCGGAATCACTCTGTGATTTTACTCTGGATGAGTGTCATGTCTTTTCTGGCAGTGCATTCGTTTTACTGGACCAACACACGAATGCGGGCACCGTTGACCGGTGTATTGATCGTCCTGTCCACAGCCGGCTGGGTTGCGCAGTTACGCCGTTCACCTGTAACACGTACGGATGCCGCTGCAGTCAATACGGACTCACGCACTTAACGCCGCTGTGTCTGGTTATTACCAAAAGAACATTTCGGAACCGGAGTGGATACCTCCCGTTCTCCGGTATGTTCCTGCACGTTTGTGTAATGAAGCCGCCCCGACTCTTTCATCGACAATTCCGGATCCGGCCCTTGCCGTTTGCAAATCCGGACCACCTTCGCCAATATCTGATCATGCAGCTTCGTGAGTCAGCCAAAGGAAGATCAATGAGTCAGTGGCCGATTGGTGTTTTTGCTTCTCTGGATGCAGGATTGGGAGTTCACCTCGATGTGGTCCAGGAACTAAATATTCCGTCGATCCAGTTGCACACACCTCGCCCGGAGACTCGTACTCAGGAGTCTGCGGATCGTTTTGCTGCGACATGCGCAGACGCAGGGATTACGATTACCTGTATGTTTGGGGGGTTCGACGGTGAAAGTTACGCCGACATCGCCACTTGTGTTCGTACAGTTGGCCTGGTCCCTCGAGAAACACAACAGGCACGTGTTCAGGAGTTTAAAGAAATCAGCAACTTTGCACGCATGCTCGGTCTGGATGCGGTTGGCCTGCATATTGGATTTATTCCGGAAGACACGTCATCCGACAGCTATCATACCCTGCTGGATGTGACACGGGATCTGTTGGACCATATCGGGAATAACGGCCAGACGCTGCACCTGGAAACTGGTCAGGAATCAGCTGATCATCTGCTTGAATTCATCAAATCAGTCGATCGTGACAACTTATTTATCAACTTCGATCCTGCGAATATGATTTTGTACGGAACCGGTGAACCTATCGAGGCTCTTAAGAAAGTGGGACCATACGTTCGAAGTGTCCATTGCAAGGACGCGACGTGGGCGCCGGAAGACAAGCGAGGAGAGGCCTGGGGGCAGGAGGTTCCTCTGGGAGACGGTGACGTCGGCATCAAAAACTACCTGCAAACGCTGCAGGATCTGGGCTATGATGGACCACTGACGATCGAACGGGAAATTCCCGAGGATCGGGATCGACAGAAAGCTGATATTGGACAGGCGGTTGGGCTGCTTGAAGCGCTTCGCAGCGAGATTCTGTCGTTGTGAACACTTCGGTACCACTTTGTCCATGCGACGCCTCTGACAAATCCGTGTTCATGAATTGATTCAATGCAGGTTTCGATATTTAGTACGGAATCCGATTCCAGGTCCACTCTTCTCGCGCTGCGCCTGCATTATTCGAGTTTTTCTTTTCTGCGCGTGTTCGTTGCGATGTTCTTTCTGGTTTTTGGCGACTCTCCGCTTAGTGAAGCGGAAGACTGGCCGTGGTTTCTTGGTCCTCGACACACCGGTATCTCAGGTGAAACGGATCTGGATCTCGACTGGTCCGAAAACAAGCCACCACTCCTGTGGAAACAACAGGTCGGTACAGGGTACAGCGCACCGTCCGTTCTTGGTGACCGACTGGTTGTGCATCACAGGAAAAAGAGAGTGGAGATTGTGTCATGCCGTTCACTGACGGATGGACAGGAAATCTGGCGGTATGCATACACAAGCGATTTCTCTGATCCCTACGGATACAACAACGGGCCACGTTGTTCTCCGATTCTGGATGCCGGCCAGTGCATCACGCTGGGTGCCGAAGGCATGCTGACATGTCTGAATTTCGACGATGGTCAACTGGTTTGGCAGCATGATCTCAGGAAAAAATTTGAACTGCCGGAATGGTTTTTTGGTGTTGGCTGTTCTCCGATTCTGGATGGCGATCGAGTGATCGTGCTGGTGGGTGGCCAGCCGGATTCCGGGGTGGTCGCGTTCAACCGGCACGATGGCAGGGTGGAGTGGCAGGCCGGCGGGCGGTCCACCTGGGACGGTGAAGTTGACGCGAACAGCAGCGAACCTCACAAATGGACCGGCAGTGAAATGGTCGTCAGTTATTCGTCGCCCATTATTGCCACCATTCACGCTCGTCGCCATTTGCTGTGTCTGATGCGACAGGGACTGTTGTCACTGGATCCGCAGACCGGAGCAGAAAATTTTCATTACTGGTTTCGCCCGCGCGTTCACGAGTCCGTGAATGCGGCACGGCCGGTTGTGATCGAAGATCAGATTCTGTTGTCAGCTGCTTACAAGGCCGGTTCCGCTCTCATCAAAGTCAACGCGGATGGCAAGTCGTATCAGGAGGTCTGGCGAAACAAACGCAACCTTCTTGCCCACTGGTCGACTCCGATTCACACCGATGGTTTCGTCTATGGTTTCAGCGGTCGGCACGAGAACGAGGGGGAACTTCGCTGCATTCGACTCAGCGACGGCGAAGTTATGTGGAAGTCGTCCGGCTTTAGCGGCAACCTGGAGGATTTCACCCGCGACCCGGAAACCAGGCGAATTATCGATGTCAGGACGCGTGAATTCGTGCCGTTTCCGTACTACGGACGAGGTTCCCTGGTACTGGTGGGTGATCGTTTCGTGGTACTGGGTGAGCGTGGAACACTGGCCATCGTTGTGGTTGATCCCGAATCTTTTCAGGAACGCGGAAGGTTTTCGATGCCGGAAATTCACTATCCGGCATGGGCCGCTCCGGTCATTTCCGGTGGAAAATTGTTTCTTCGCAGTGAAGACTGGTTGATCTGTCTGGACCTTCAGAACGGATTGAAACGGGCCGTTTCTCAAAGGTTCGTCACTGATTGAGAGTCGTACGGGCCGTATACCTGACTAATAACTGTTGCCAGAATCAGCCGGCTGTTGTTGCGGGGAGATGTTTCCGAACACTTAGTCCTTTTTGTCGAGATTCCGTCTGGAGATTGATTGTTATGAAGTTTTGTACCCGTCTGTTGATTCTTCACGTGCTTGCCGTTGCCGGCTGCTTTGCATCGGCTACTCGTGCCGACGACGAATGGCAAAATCTATTTGACGGCAAAACACTCAGCGGCTGGGATGGAGATCCTCGGCTGTGGTCAGTCGAAGATGGAGCGATCACCGGTGAAACAACACCGGAAATCAGTCTGAAACGAAACAGCTTTATCATCTGGCGCGGGGGTGATGTCGACAACTTCGAGCTCGAACTTGAGTACCGCATCATTGGTACCACCGATCCCGGTTCCGCTAATTCGGGTATTCAGTACCGCAGCTTTGAAATCCCGGATTCGAAATGGGGGATTGGCGGTTATCAGGCTGACTTCGAAGCCGGCGACACGTACTCGGGCATTTTATACGGAGAACGATATCGAGGCATTCTGGCCGAACGAGGACAGTCAACAGAACTGACAGAACGCAGAGGGAAATTTGTAAAAACAGTTGTGCAGCAATTTGCCGACAGTGCTGAGCTGCAGAAAAAAATCCGCAAAGACGACTGGAACAGCTACCGCATTGAAGCCAGTGGATACCGATTCAGACATTACATCAACGGACACAAAACCTCTGAATGTGTTGACAACGACCTCACACAGCGTCGTGCGTCGGGAGTGCTCGCATTTCAGATTCATGTTGGTAAGCCGATGAAAGTACAGTTTCGTAACATTCGCCTTAAGAAACTGCCGGCAACGAAACGAGTCGCCATGATTTCCGGGACACCCAGCCATGGATTCGGGTCGCACGAACACCGTGCCGGCTGCCTGCTGCTGGCACATGCTCTGAACAACAGCGAGCTTGATATCGAGGCCAGGGTTTATACCAATGGCTGGCCAAAAGATGAAAGAGTCCTGGACTATGCGGACGCCATTGTGATCTACGCCGATGGTGGCGCAGGACACCCGGTCAACCAACATCTCGAACGACTGGATCAGATTCAGAATCGCGGAGTAGGAATGGCCTGTATTCACTATGGTGTTGAGGTTCCCATCGGGGATTCAGGGGATGCCGTTCGAGACTGGATCGGCGGATACTTCGAAACACACTGGTCGGTGAATCCGCACTGGACCGCCAGTTTTGACGGACTGCCCCGTCATCCGATTGCGCGAGGCGTCAGGCCGTTTACGATTCGTGATGAATGGTATTACCACATGAGATTTGTAAATGAGCTGACCGGTGTCACGCCGATTCTCAGCGATCTTCCTCCGGCTGACTCGCTGATCCGTAAAGATGGTCCACACAGCAACAATGAATACGTGAGAGCCGCTGTGCTTCAGCGGCAGGAACCACAACACGTGGCATGGGCGCACGAACGACCGGATGGTGGCCGTGGATTTGGTTTTACGGGTGGCCATTTCCACTGGAACTGGGGCAATGCCAATTTCCGCAAACTCGTACTGAACGCCATTGCATGGACAGCTCACGCTGAAATCCCGGCCGACGGGATCTCGTCCAGGCAACTGTCAATTGATGATTTGATTGCTAACCAGGACTATCCGGTTCCGGGCGACTTCAACAAGGCACGCATTGAAGCACTGTTGCGGGAGTGGAACGGATCGTAGACGTTCAGTTGCCAAATTGCAGGGCGAACAGATCCGCATCTTTCAGGCTGCATTTTAACCGCAGCGGCTGTCCTGCCAGTGCGGACAAATCGGAGCCCGACTTCCAGTGAACGACACGAGAGATTTCATTGCCAATGATTTCAGTACAGTCGTCCAGAGCAAACCCAGGGAGAGTCTTCCCGGATGAGTCCTGCAGTTCGAAACGGACATCACCAGCAGCTGATGTGGCGAAATTTATCCTGAGTGAGCGACCGGAGAACGTCAGCAGTCTGGTCACAAATTCACCGGCAACTGCAGTTGCGCGTACAGAGGCGAAGCCGTCGAGTCTCATACTGTAACGTTTCAGGTGAGCCGTCGGCTGGGCATAATGGTGATTCACGTACAGTGACATTTCAGTCGGACCGGTTTGAACGACGTTCAACGCCGGATAGTTGGCTCGAGACACCCAGTTGCCCAGGCCAATCCCAGGCTTCAAAAATCCCTCCAGAAAAGTGCGGTCGTAGACATTACCACCTCGTGATGTCATGAAAACTGAATCCGATGTGTCCTGATAGTATCCAGGATTGACGTTAAGTTTCTTCGCCTGCCTGTTGGAAACTACCTGCCTTCCCGGAAAGAATCTGGCGGCTGTCGCGACATACAGATGTGGGGCCCGAAAGTAAGCTGAAGTCTGATTCGTGTATAGATGTTCTTCCGGTGCCGGATGCGGCCCGTGCTGGCCGTCATTATGTATCTGCTTCATCAAAACAGCGGGTGTCCAGGTTCGAAAGTCAGTGCTGGTCGTGCGGCCGATTCTGCGAAAGCCGTCCGAAACACGGAAGTAACAGACATAACACTGTTCCGATTCCGACCAGAAGGCCAGATTCTGTGAATCGAACAGATGGGTGTTTCGAAGTTGAACTTCGACCGATGACAGAAAGGCTTTGTCCTGCATTTTTTTCCAATGCAGCCCATCTGCTGAAACAAGCGCGTGCAGGCCTGTATCGATCCCTCCGACACCCTTGAAGCGTTCACTGGCCGGGGTGTCAGGATTTGTGTCAAGAAACGGAGTGAAATTATGGGTGACGCCTGGCAGATCGGACAGGACAATGTTGTTGGCCGTACTGCCGTTGAATTCAAACAAACCAAGTTCTGGTTTTGTCCAGTTGATCCCGTCTTTGGACTCGGCATAGCACGTGTGCTCTTTTGTACCACCTTCCTGAGAGGTCTCGAAGGTCCCTCGGTAATACATCCTCAGCAAATTCCCGTCACAAATAATGGTTGTGTAGCCGGCAAAGGGGCCTTCATAAGGTTTGTCGAAGCGGAGCACAATTCCTTCGTTGCGAGGCTGATGCAGCTGTAGACGGCAGTTTGTCATTGTGTCGATCAAATGTCGGTCGACAAACAACTCACGTCGGGACCCAATATTTATCAGACGACATTCCTTCTGATTCTCCGCATGACTGGATGTTCCGGAAAATAAAAAACAACATAGCAGTACCTGCGCGTACGGCCGAAGCATTAGGACGACTCCTGCTTAATATGCGGGATCTGAAGATTCTCGGACGCCGCCGGACGTTCCATTCGTTGCCTGCGATGTCTCGTTTCTGTTTGTGCGTTACGGCAATTGCGGGCTGAATTCTTTGTAAATCGGGACTCGTCTGATTCACAGAGAGTTGATGTTTGGGGTGTTTTCCTGCTGCCTGCCGTGCGAATCGACTGTATTTGGAGTGATTGTGGTATGCAATCAGGAAACTCAAACCTGTCAGTGTTCGGCTTCGCGAAATGGTGTTCTTCTGCCAGGCTGCCCGCAGCATGTCTGCTTCAAATCCGCAACAATCGGTACTGGCTGCAGGAAATGCCGTCCCGTATCCGTATGGGTAATGGTCACTACCACTGCGGTTTCCTGTTTTCCAATATCTTCTTCCTGCATCTGCAGGCGTCGTCACATTGTTCAATGTCATACGCAGATGCGCCGGGCCATGACAGCTCTTCATTCCTGGTCAGGAAATGATTGATATCCTCAGCTGTTTTTACAGGTGCGACCAGCGAACGACGCTGATAAGGAGCAATGTGAGCCACTCGTTGTGCGTGAATTTAAGAGAATCATTCAGAAGCTGATATTGCTGTGGTGTTGTGATGCCGGCTCCTCTTTGTCCGATCTTTGCTTCGGCCACAGTCTTCCCGGGATCTCTGCATCCCGGGAGTTCTCTCACGCAGTCTCAGTTTTCCAGCTGTCTTCGGAGTGCTTTGAGTTCTGCTTCGACCTCGTGTTGTCGAGCCAGTTGTGACCGGGCAACCGCATGGACAGTTGTTCCCGATTCCTGATGAATTCCAGCCGGTGAACCGGTGACATCGTTCATTCGTCGCAGCGCTTCACTGTGGCGCGCTTCCAGAGCTTTTTGAATTCGCAGCATATGTTCATGCGTTTTTGCTGCTGCATCGAGTTCAGGTCTGAGTCCGTTAAGAAGGTCTTCCAATTCGACTTTGCGGGTCAGAGCGTCCCGGGCATCATCTTCCCGACCCGATTCCAGGGCCTGGCGGGCCCGACTGACCCATTGTTCAATCTGTGCATTGTGTTCATCGATATCTCGCTGAATTCGGACTCGGTTACGGTCGGCAGTTTGAGCGCTTCGCTGAGCGCCTGATAACCCCTGTTCCATTTCCTGAATTACTTCTCGCAGAGTGATTTCGGGGTTTTCGGCTCCGTCCAGAATCTCTGTCAGACTGCAGGTCACGATATCGGTCAGACGCGTGAAATAGGGCATAGTTGAATCTCAACAAACGATGGGTGAGGGCAGGGACGTCCTGCCGTTCGTATGTCAGGGCCAGCGGCAGATAAGAAGACACCAGTCCGAAATACAGGTAGATTTAATCATTTGATGCTTCCGCCGGGACCGTCCGCTCGCTGATCCGGTCCTGCTTTCATATGCAGACCCAACGTGGCGGCCGGACAAATGGATCATGTCATTTTTGAAGTCGTTCCTTCACTGAAGCCGCGACACGACAATTGGTATTTTAGCTTTTCTTTGGCCAGTCGCAGACGACTCTTGGCGGTTGGTAATGTTGTGTGCATCGCATCAGCGATTTCCGAGAGAGTTAGCGAATTAAAATGATGCAGATGAAAGGTTTCTCGCTGTTCTTCAGGTAATTCGTTCAGGAGATCGTTAACCATGTCTCCCAGTTCCGACTGAGAGGCTCGATCGGCTGGTGAGACAATCTCAGCAGGCAGCAGTGATAAAATGTCCGTTGTGCTACTATCAGCGGAATCGGACTTGATGTGTACTCGGCGTACCAGAGCATCTCTGTACGCGCGTCGGGTGTGATCGATCACCAGATTACGGGCGATCCGAAACAACCAGCCACGAAACTGTCCTGTTGGCAGATAATCCCATGCAGCGCGGTACAGGCGGAGCAGGGTTTCCTGGACCAGATCTTCACTCAGCGTGCGATCGCGGGTATTTCGCAAAAAAAAACCAAAGAGGGGTCCCTGCCACTCTGTTACAAGTTCGTCGAACGCACGGCTATCGCCCTGTTGCAGGCGGATCATTCGCTGGTCGTCATCGGAGTGTTGAGTCATGCGCTGGCGAAGCGAGAGAACATGTCACAGACGTGATTAAGTTTCAACAGCATAACCACTTCTTCCCACAGTGGCACCTGACGAATATTCAGGGTTCTATCCAGGCTGAACGGTGAAAGCAGATCAATCGGTCATTCACCTTCGGATTCGGATACCGCAGTTTCCCACCGGTCGTCGACGCGGACAGGGTACCACATGACAACAAACCATCGGGACCTTGTCAGAGTCAAGGACTCTGACAAGGTCCCTGATTCTATTTCGGTCACTCATTGTCCTGCAGTGGCTAGCTGCTGATGAATCCTTCAAGGGCATCCAGACCGGATTTTATAATGTCCATACTGGTCGCGAACGATAGACGTACGTAGCCTGGGGCTCCGAATGCATCACCGGTAACGAGGGCGACATGGGCCTCATCCAGGAGAGCCGTGCAGAAATCGGAACTGTTATCAACACTGACACCCCCTGGTAACTCGCGTCCAAAATGGCTGCTGACGTTAAAAAACGCATAGAATGCACCGCCAGGATCCGCGAAACTCAGACCGGGCATCGATCGAAGACGATTGAGCACGTATTCGCGACGTTCCTGAAACTGCTGCAGCATTTCGCCGATAGCATCCTGCGGACCATTTAACGCTGCGATGGCAGCATGCTGACTGATACTGCAGGGATTGGATGTCTGCTGACTTTGCAGTCGAGTGATGGCGGCCGTGACGTTTTGCGGAGCGAGTGTCCAGCCGATGCGCCATCCGGTCATTGCCCATGCCTTACTGACCCCGCCGACAATAATGGTTCGATCTTTGACGTCGTCTCCGAAAGACGCAAATGTACGAAACGTGTGGCCTTCGTAGATGAGTTTGTCATAGATTTCATCGGACATCACGATGACATCTTTCTCTACGGCCACTCGCGCCAGTGACTCGAGACCATCGACCGAATACACGGCCCCTGTGGGATTTCCGGGACTATTCAGCATCAGCAGTCGGGTTTTATCGGTGACAGCTCCGCGAAACTGATCCGCCGTCATACAAAACCCGGACTCTTCAGTGGTTTCAACCAGTACCGGTACAGCACCGACGAGTTCTACCAGGGCGCTGTAGCTCACCCAGTATGGAGTTGGAATGATGACTTCATCACCCGGTTCACAAACAACTGACAATACGTTGTGAATGGCATGTTTGGCGCCATTGGAAACGGCCACTTCCTGGGGCAGCCACGTGATGCCATAGTCCCTTTCGAATGCATCACAGACAGACTGCTTCAGTTCCGGAATTCCTGTAGCGGCGGTGTAGTGTGTGTGTCCGGCTTCGATGGCCTTTTTTGCGGCTTCACATACGTGTGGCGGCGTTGTGAAATCAGGCTCACCGAGCGTGAATTCGAGGACATTCACTCCTTGAGACCGCAGTTCCCGGGCTTTGGCTGCGGCAGCGATGGTGGCGGACGGTTTGAGCTGATTGACGAGCGTCGACGTGTACATAGATCAAGCTGATGTCTGTGTGAGGTGTTGACAGATAGATGAAACAAAACTGCACCAGGATATTCCAGTGTTCCACGAGCCCGTCTGAAAGCCCAGTGCCTCAGAAAGCTGAATTTCTTAGGAGTCAGACTGTCGTTCGACGTCTGAGAAGACGCGGGTTGTTACTTAGTGCGATGCTCGAATGCTCAACCCTTTACAGGTTAATGATTTGCGATTGACCCGTTTTTCGAAACCAGCCTAAACTACGAGAAGCGGACGACCGTCCTGAAACGGGGGAATCCGCACTTGTGTTATTGGGGCGGGGAGATTTTGCACAGCGATTCGCCCTTCACACCTGAGTGCTACTATGTCTCACGGAGGAGCCGAGAATGGCTACCAAAAGCACTTCTCGAACAAAGTCGGCTGCTAAGAAGTCAACAGCAAAACGCTCAACAGCAGCCAAGTCTACCAAAGCCAGGTCGGGCGCGGCGAAGTCCGGTGCCGCCAGGTCGACCGCAAAAAGGGCGACGGCAGCTAAGTCGACCAAGGCAAAAAGTGGAACAGCAAAGCGAAAGGTTGCCGCAAAGTCAGCGGTGAAGAAGAGCGCTGTAAAATCCACGCCTGCCAAGTCGCCTAAAGCGAAATCAGCTGCCGCTAAGAAGGTGACCGCCAAAAAGTCAGGTACCGCTAAGAAATCAACCGCTGTCAGGTCCACGAAGGCAAAGAGCGGAGCTGCGAAAAAGACTACGGCACGTAAGAGTTCATCAGCAAAGAGAGCGACGACGAAGCGAACAACTGCGTCCCGGTCGACCAAGGCCAAATCTGCTGCGTCAAAGAAAAAGTGAGGCGATTGCCGGACAGTCGCGCGCCAGCAAAAATGTTACAGACCGACGCTGGCCGCGTCACTGATGTTGGTTGTTGTTTCGATGATCCGGGGTGTTATTTCTACCGGTTGTTTCATATGCAGCATATTGCACTGCAACACCGTTGATACCCGAATCATGTTGCCTTCCGACAATGAAGTTCGAAAGCGACTGAGTATCTCAGTCGCTTTATTTTTTGTGCAAAGCAGAATGCGACGATGCACAAATATGCGGCCGTGTGATTCGGCACTGTGAACCGTGGTTGCTGCATATTATGCACTGGTGAAAAAAATATCCGCTGATCAGGACGTTCTCACGGACCGGCTTGGTTTAACTGTATGGTAATGTCTCGGTCGAGAGTGGTTCCAACAGAAAACTGTCTCCGTTCTGTCGGCAGGGCTCCGGAAGCCGGCGCACCAGCCAGTCGTGTTTCCTGGGGCCATTAAACTTCTGACGCAGCGGGACCCTGGATATCGAGGTTTCCCGCAAGCAGCGATTAATGATGCTCTGACCCCACATTGCAGAAGATATGCCGTATGAACAACGGTCTTAGCACAGACCGTAACGGTGATGTGTCGGTTTTTCTGTAGATTGTTGTCACAGCAGATCAGGATTCTGACCGGGCGTTTGAGCACATTGATAACGTTGATGTTACCGCGTGCTCAAAGGAGCGGATTCACAAATCAATGAAGTTTGCCGGAGGATTTAGTAAACAACAGGTTGGAGCCGACGGTGCAGGTGCTACGTGGGGTCGGGAACGCATTCTTCGTCAAAGCTGATTATTTCCGTGTCAGTGCTCTGGTCGAAGGTTCCCCCCCGTCATCCGAACTCTCTCTGTTTGGTTCGCGATTATTCTGCCTGTTTATGGACTGTGGCCTGGTTACTCGATTACCTCACATGTACCGATTTCGGTGGATGGAGCGATCCACACGAGTCACCTCACCGCAACAATTGCCCTCGCTTCACCAATTGATGTCCAGCTTGCCTTGTGAGTCTGCACAAGATGACTCATCAACCCCATTGCTTGATCGGGATCAGTTGCCAGACCAGCTGTAACGATATCGCCAGTCCTCTGTGGCCCGACATTGTAAACCAGACGTTCGAGATTTTGATGGGCTGACACGACGTCCAGATTGGATTCAGACTTTGGTTTATCCTGACCCGGATCACGAGCCGGTATTTCTCCGGAAGATTCAACGCTTTGCTTTGTTGAGTTTATCGAACCCGCGTCGGTGCCGAGTACGTCATGGATTATGTTGTTTGCGGCGTGAATCGACAGAACAGCCATGCGAATTCGGTTTGCGTCCGATTTGTTTGTCCCGGATTCGTGAAGATGAGCCAGTAACTCGATTGCCGCGTCCATATGGCTGTCGATGCTAGTGACCATCGCTTTGAGGTTTTGTTGTTTCACTTGATTCATTAGTCCGGCTCCAGTTCTGATACATTCGTACAGATCCTGTTGCAACAGCCGGAAAACTTCGTTTATTCTGAGCTGTTCAGTTCATACGAATCGGGACGTCGTACAACCGGGATTCATTATAGAACGGGCAAGCGTTCCTGTGGTTACAGCTGCTGCTTCCTGGTGAAAAAATCCAGTTGGTTTCGTTTTATCCTGCTGAATTCTGAAGTGCTCCCACTGTGATTGCCTGACCGGATTTGCTGCATTGCCGGTCAGGCCTTCATCCGGACCTCTTTGCATCTGTGTCATTTTCAGGCGGAGATTCTGCCCAGGGGACAATTCGGAGGGCGATCATGGTTTGCGAATGGGTACTTCAAATACTGCTGTACTGCAGACCCCTGATTTCTTTCAGATCGGATCTTTTCTGCTGTTTGATATTCGACACGTGGTCGGTATGAATACCAATCATCCGTCCGGGGGACGCGGTGATACGTCACATTTATTCGGGCCCGTTACCTTGGCTGTCCCGTTTGTGGACTCTTTCACTTTTAGAACATTCTGTTCATCCTGAGGTATTTCGCATCCAAATCTCACCTCTATCGAATTCTAAGACGCCGTTTTGCTGCCGAGGTGACTCTAAAACGATGCACCATTGTCCTGCTTCCTTGACTGGCTGGAACGCTTGAGTTGTCATAGACATCCCTTGTCTTCCTTTGTTGACCTCGCTGTGGACTTGTAAACAATCCTGCGTATTCCTGATAGAATTTCTTGCGTTCAATGTATTAAACCGCAGTTCATGACCAGCGATCCTCACACTATGTCTCAACATAATCTCATGCGATGTTTCCTGCTCTCACTGATTTGTGTGCTAACAACCAGCCTCGTTCGAGCTGACGAAGTCAAAGTCCATTTCGATCGGGATATCCGCCCGATTCTCTCGGACAACTGTTATACGTGCCACGGGCCGGATGAGCAGGCCCGTGAAAGCGAGTTGAGGTTGGACATTCGTGATGAAGCGATGGTTGAAATTGATGGTCACTTTGCTCTGGTCCCGGGTAAGCCAGAGGAAAGTGAGCTGGTTCGACGGATACTTTCCGACGATCAGGACGAAATCATGCCTCCTGCCACTCATCGCAAAAAACTGACTCACCAACAAAAGCAACTGCTGGTGACGTGGGTCCGGCAGGGAGCCGTCTGGTCTGATCAATGGGCCTGGTCTTCCCCACAGCGATCGATCCCACCCGTCGTCAAGTCTGGTGATCACGTTCACAACTGGATTGACCAGTTCATTCAGGCCCGCCTCGAGAATGAAGGGATTGAACCGTCTCCCCGGTCGGATCCACGAATCCTGATTCGGCGGCTTTCATTCGATTTACTCGGCCTGCCTCCGACAGCTGACCAGGTGGAAGCATTTGTGGATTCCGGCGACCGGAATTCATGGTCAACGTTGGTCGATGAACTGCTGCGGTCACCTCGGTTTGGCGAACGGATGGCGGTTCACTGGCTGGATTTGGTCCGCTATGCGGACAGCGTTGGCTACCACGGCGACCAGGATGTCAGTATCTCACCGTACCGTGATTATGTCATTGATGCTTTTAATTCGAATCTGCCGTTTGATCAGTTCACCCGGGAACAAATCGGAGGAGACTTGCTGCCGAACCCGACACAGGATCAGCTGGTGGCGTCCGGGTACAACAAACTCGGAATGATGTCGGCAGAAGGTGGCGTACAGCCAAAGGAATATCTGGCTAAGTATGCTGCCGATCGTGTACGTACCGCCGGTTCGGTATGGCTGGGATCAACGATTGGCTGCGCTGAATGTCACGATCATAAATTCGATCCATTCACGACCAAAGATTTTTATCGATTTGCTGCATTCTTTGCGGACATCAAGGAAAAGGGACTGGCTCAGACCGGAAACTGGGGACCGTCGATCAAAGTTCCGGACGATGAACTGCCGACTCTTCTCGGACCAGTTCATGAACAGATTGAAACACTCAACCGGGTTCTTGCAGATCACACAGCTGAACTCACAGATGCTCAGCGTGACTGGGAGGAGTCTTTGCTGAAAACCCGAACGAACTGGCAACAGGTGGAGGTCGTTTCTGCTGCTGCGATGCACGGGAGTAAGCTCACAATTCAGGACGACGGATCAATTGTCTCATCGGGGCCTGTCGGCAGCGGCAATACTTATTCGGTCGTGGTGAAAACATCACTGGAAGAAATCACCGGAGTTCGTCTCGAAGTCCTTCCACATGAGTCATTGCCCCATTCGGGACCTGGTCGGTCCCAAGACGGTAACTTTGTATTAAGTGAACTTCGTGTCCGGACTGACGAGGCACCGGTTGCCCTTCAAAACGCACAGGCTGATTTTGAACAAACCACCGATGCCGATCAGAATCCTTATAAAGTGTGGAATGCAGCCAGTGTGATTGACGGGGACGAAAAAGGCAGTAACTGGGGCTGGGCTGTTGCGCCTCAGTTCGGGCGTGCTCACAATCTGATTGTGGAAACGAAGGAGCCGTTTTCGGCTCCGGAATTCACGTTTGGACTCGAACAGAATCACGATGCGGCGTCTGACTTCAATATCGGACGTTTCCGTCTGTGGGTGACGACGGCACGGCAGCCACTGCAGGTCGATCCCATTATGAAACAGCCTTTAGACATTCGCGACATTCTGCTGATTGCGGTGGAGTCACGGACTTCCGAACAACACACACGCCTGGCCGCCCATTTTCGATCCATTGCGCCACAGCTCGATTCGGCCCGCGAGCAGCTGGCGAAGCTGATGGATCAGCAACGGGAACTGACGCAGAAACACACTCGCACAACT
The DNA here is from genome assembly GCA_022447225.1 of Fuerstiella sp. Classification (NCBI taxonomy): domain Bacteria; kingdom Pseudomonadati; phylum Planctomycetota; class Planctomycetia; order Planctomycetales; family Planctomycetaceae; genus Fuerstiella; species Fuerstiella sp. The sequence goes on from JAKVAZ010000002.1 coordinate 153,947, forward strand.
CTGATTTCTGTGGCCGTCGAACCCCGGGAGATGAGAGTTCTCGGCCGGGGTGACTGGATGGATATGAGCGGCGAGGTTGTACAACCGGGGGTGCCAGGCTTCCTGCCTCAGATCGATTCGGTCGGTCGATCGACCCGGCTAGATCTGGCGAACTGGCTGGTCTCCGAACGTAACCCACTCACCGCACGTGTCTTCGTGAATCGATTGTGGAAGATGTTTTACGGAACCGGAATCTCTCGAGTCCTGGATGATGTGGGATCACAGGGTGAAGCTCCCGTGTATCCGAAACTGCTGGACACGCTGGCTGTCGAATTCATGGAAAGTGGCTGGGATATCAAACACATGATTCGGTTGATGGTCACATCAGCAGCGTATCAGCAGTCATCGCTGATGAGGGATGATCTTCGGGATTTTGATCCCAACAACCGACTGCTGGCCCGTCAGTCGCGTTACCGCCTGGATGCCGAGTTCGTGCGTGACAACGCGCTGAGTGTCAGTGGCCTGCTGGTGCACAGGCTTGGAGGACGCAGTGCCAAGCCTTATCAGCCGGTGGGCCTGTATCGTCATTTGAATTTTCCGGCACGCAAATACCAGTCGGACAGCGGTACGAATCAGTACCGGCGTGGTCTGTACACGCACTGGCAGCGACAGTTCCTGCATCCGGCCATGAAATCATTTGATGCTCCTCCGCGGGAAGAATGTACGGCCGAACGTCCTCAATCCAATACCCCGCTTGCCGCGCTGGTGTTGCTGAACGATCCGTCTTATGTGGAGGCTGCCCGAGTCTTCGCGGAGCGAGCGATTCGTCAGGGTGGTCCAGCCGACACAGGGCGTCTTGACTGGATCATGCGGGGGGCGCTGTCCCGGTCTGTCCGGCAGGACGAAGTTGTGGTTCTGCAGTCTCTACTGGAGTCACAGCGTCAGCACTACACAAACCAGTCTGAGGCGGCCAAACAGTCTGTGTCTGTTGGGTTGTATCGCGTTCCGGATGATATCGATGAGGCAGAGCTTGCGGCGTGGACAGCCGTGACACGTGCTGTCTTTAATATGCACGAGTTTATTACACGAAACTGAACTCAGGCGGACGACTGCTGTCGCTCCTTGATGGTCTTAATCATGAATCCGATCCAAGCAATCCGAACAGATGCCTGTCGCCGTACGTTTCTGCAACGGGGGGCCGCCGGTGTTGGCGCTGCGGCGCTTCACTCGATCATGAATCGAACAGAGGCAGTCGACCGATCTGATGTTTCTGTGCCGCGGTGGGATGGAGTCGTGCAGCCTCTGCACCGCACACAGCGAATTCGTCGGGTGATCCATTTGTGTATGGCAGGGGGGCCTTCGCATCTGGAAACGCTGGACCACAAGCCGAAGCTTGCGGAAATGGATGGCCGGCCAATGCCTGAATCCTTCACCAAAGGACGTCAGATTGCGCAACTCCAGGGACGAGAACTCAAATGTCTGGCGCCCCAGCATCCGTTCCGACCTCATGGCGAATCCGGACAGCTGTTGAGCGATGTGTTTCCACATATCAGCACACTGGCTGACGACATCTGCATCGTTAATTCGCTGCAGACCGAACAGATTAATCATGATCCGGCGCACACCGTGATGAACACCGGCACAAGTATTCCCGGGCGGCCCTCGATGGGTTCCTGGGTGCTTTATGGCCTGGGCAGTGAGTGCGATGACATGCCGGGATATGTCGTGCTCACATCGGTTGGCGGTGGCCAGTCGCAACCCATTGCTGCTCGACAGTGGCACAGTGGATTTCTACCCAGCAGGTTTCAGGGGGTCGAATTTCGGTCACAGGGAGATCCGGTTCTCTACGTAAACAGTCCCCAGGGTGTCGGTCTTGCAAATCAGCGGGAAGTAATATCGGCCGTGCAGCAATTGAATCGCATTGGCAACGAATCATTTCACGATCCGGAAATTGCGACTCGTATCAGCCAGTATGAGCTGGCGTTTCGCATGCAGTCGTCAGTGCCGGAGCTGATGAATGTTTCGGGGGAGCCGGACCATATCCTTAAAATGTATGGAACCGAAGGTGGTGACGGATCGTTTGCTTCAAACTGTCTGCTGGCACGCCGACTGGCGGAACGCGGTGTGCGGTTTATTCAGCTGTACCATCGTGGCTGGGACCATCATGGCGGCGTCAAAGATGGAGCCAGACGAACGGCGAGTCTTGTGGATCAGGGGACCACTGCACTGATTCAGGATCTCAAGCAACGAGGAATGCTGGATGATACGCTGATCATCTGGGGTGGAGAATTTGGACGTACTCCAATGGCACAGGGATCTGGCCGCGATCACCACATCATGGGATTTTCCATGTTCCTGGCCGGGGGAGGAGTGAAGGGGGGGCTGACCTGGGGGGCGACCGACGAACTGGGATACGAGGCGGTCGAGAACAAAGTGCATGTTAATGATTTGCATGCCACCCTGCTGCATTTGTTGGGGATCGATCATGAACGGTTGACACATCGCTTCCAGGGACGGGATTTCCGCCTGACCGATGTGTCCGGACATGTGCTGCACGATATTCTGACATAGTCAGTCTGCCTGAGATGACGGTTTCTGCGACCAGCTTTGACTGATTCGGGGTTCTCGTGAATCGTTCCACCACTCACTCCTGCTGTTGTGAGTTGTGCTGATGGCATCTGTGGTCGCCATCGGGCGATAATATTGGCAGCGTGAGTATGGATCGGGGTAACGACCCGATCGAAGCTGTGTTCAACGAAGCTGAGGAAGACATAGAGCGAATCATTATTTTGTATTCGCCCGGCGACGTGAATTCCCACAAGCTATTCTTATAAATTATTAAGCATGCTGGTCTGCCTTCGTAGCTGAAGCTCATAGAAAACCTGAGAGCGTCCTGAGAAACCGAATGGCTTGACTCAGGAATGTCGGCTGATGTGGTGACTGCCTGGATCGGGCATTCCGTCAAAGTTCAGAACGACAGTTACGCTCAGGTTGATGACCACCGCTTCGGTCAGTTCAGCGATATGCAGTTGAAATTGGTGGCAACAAAGGCATACGAAACAGTGACAACTCCAGAAAAACAGGTTGCCATATAAATTGTCACCGACGTGTAGAATTCCGTCAGGCCAATAAAAAAGCACGGTCTTCTGACCGTGCTTTTTGCCCCGGAGAGGAGTCGAACCTCCACGCCCATTACGGGCACATGAACCTGAATCATGCGCGTCTGCCAATTCCGCCACCGGGGCTTGATGGGGAGAATTCTCAACGGGAATCCACCAGCAACTGAACCCTTCAGGCTCAGAATTCGCGAATTTTACAGAGGTCCGACAAACCTGACAACCGCGAGGTTCGGATTCCGGTTTACACAAGGCAGTTGATGTCGAAACAACAGGGATGATTGACAAGCTGATTTCCTGAAATAACGGTTTCACTTGTTCCGAAGAAATCAGCTGATTTCGGATTCAAGGCCGGAGCATACAAATCTTTTACAATGTTCTGACAGCTGTCTGACCACCTGATCGGGCGTTCGACGTCTAATTCGCAGTAACCCATGACCTCTCAAACTGAAACGAGGAGTTTTTGCGATGAGAAATCTCATGTTGACTGTGATGAGCTGTGTGATTGCTGCTGGAACTCAACTCATAGTGGCTGATCAAATCAAGCTGAATGTGTCACCCGTACATTCGGTGCTCAAGGCCGGCGAAAAACAGATGACGTGGTTTCGAGTCGGACTGGACGGATTTCATCTGGCATCAGACGCGCCACGGTCAGCTGCCAACGTGACGATCGTACTGGACAAGTCCGGGTCCATGCAGGGAGAAAAGATAACACGTGCCCGTGATGCCGCGATCGATGCACTGCATCTGCTGGGTCCGGATGACATCATTTCGATCGTTACCTATGACTCCACCGTGAATGTGCTGGTTCCTGCGACGAAACTCACCGATCGAAAATCGGTGATTGCCAAGATCCGGGCAATTACGGCTGGTGGAAACACAGCCTTATTTGGTGGTATCAGCAAAGCCGCAGCTGAGATTCGTAAATTTCTGGATAAAGAACGCGTGAACCGGGTTATTCTGCTGTCTGACGGGCTGGCCAACGTGGGGCCTTCGTCACCCGGAGAACTGGGGGCTCTGGGAGCGTCATTGCTTAAAGAGAACATCAGTGTGACGACTTTAGGTCTGGGGTTGGGTTACAACGAAGACCTGATGGCTCAGCTGGCGGGACGGAGTGGTGGAAATCATTATTTCATTGAACAGGCGTCTGAACTGGCCGATATTTTCCGACGTGAATTCGATGACGTGTTATCGGTGGTTGCCCAGGAAGTCGATATCAGCATCAGCATTCCCGACGGCATTCGACCGGTTCGTGTGCTGGGCAATGAAGCCGACATTAACGGGCAGCAGGTCGTGACTCGACTTGCTTCGATCTACAGTGAGCAGCACAAACATATGGTGATCGAAGTTGAAACTCCGTCATCCGATCCTCATACAGATCTGGAGCTGGCCACTGTGACGGTTTCGTATTCGAATATGAAAACACACCAGACGGATCGTTTGTCGGGGACAGCCAAAGTGGAATTCAGTGAATCCGCACAGGTTGTCGCGGCCAGCCTGAACAAAACGGTTCTGGCTGACGTGGTCGCTCTGGTTTCCAGTGAAAAGAGTAAGCTGGCGACGAAATATCTGGACGAAGGAGATCTTGAGATGTGTCGGCTAACATTGAAGGAAAACGCCGAATACCTGGCAACCAACGCGAATGAGATTCCGGAAGCCCGGGACCGGCTGTCTCAGCTGGCCGGTTCCAACAGAATCCAGGCTTTTCAGCTTGAGGGCGTGACGAGCAACACAGATAAGAAAGCAATCTCAGTTCGTAAGGGCGTTCGGGCCTATCAAAATGAGGTTGATATTCAGCAACGAGCCGTGCGGCCGGTTGACTCATCAAAATGACAATTCGTTCCAAACCCGTCAGACTGCTCTCGAAGCCCGGTGTTTTGGACAATACCGGGCTTCTTTTGCTTTCTAAGGACTCCGATCGACTCGCAGTTTGTGCTGCAGGTTTATTCAGAAACCAACAGCATGTGACAGCGGCTTGTCCGGGGTTTCCTGCAGAGATGAACTTCTTATTTCAGTAAACTTGTTCCTGTGGTGTTAAGTGCCCCGAGTGAACAGCGGAGTTCCGGCGTGACGGGACGTGTGAGCTTTGACGATTTGAGGCGTTGCCTCGTGAGACGGTCAGCATGAAACCTCGTTCACTCATTTTGATGTTGCTGATCGTGGGGATTCCCTGCGCAGTGCTGGTGTGGGCTGCCGTACGGATTTCCCGCAGTGAGCAGGTCGTGGTTGAGCAGCAGTTCCACGATCTGATGCGACAAAGGTTGTCTGACGTTAGTGACGGCGTCGATCGCTATTTTCAGCAGATCGAAGCTCGGTTGCAGGACCTCACGTCACTCAACAATCCGGATATCTCAACGCTTCGGCAGCTTGGACGCACCGAGCCATTACTGATGCAGATGTTTCTTGTGACACCGGAAGGCCATTTACAGTATCCGGATCCTGAGGATGCGCTGAATGGCGATGAACGACGCTTTTTGCTCAAAGCGTCGAAAATATTCACAGAAAAGCATCTCAGCATCGCTTCGGTTAATACCGAAGCGAGAAATTCGGTGCAGGCAACTGATCTGAATGCTCAGGCTCATACTGACCAGGTCGTGGAACACACAGCCGAGCTGAGTACCCCCGCCGTTCAGGAGTCTGGGTTTGTGCGACCACTGAATACTTCGGACACAGGTTGGTTTGTGTGGTACTGGGACAGCGGCCTGAATCTGATTTACTGGAACCGTCGTCCGTCCGGTCAGATCGTTGGTGCGGCACTGGATCGTTCGCGCTGGATGGCTGATCTGATCGGTCGGCTTCCCGACAGTTCGGCACAGCATGCGTCTCCCAGTGGAGATAACAGTGAGCCCCGAATTCGTCTGGTGAATGCGGCATCGTATCCGGTGTACCAGTGGGGGCGAACGGCGGACGACGCTGCTGAAACGGTGTGTGAGATTGCGCTGACCGCACCGCTGTCGTCCTGGCGATTGCAATGTTTGATTGTTGCCGGTCAGCATCCAGCCCGCTCCCGAGGCACTTTGTATGGCCTGGCCGGTGGCGTGATGGCTGTTGGCGTGGCTGTTGGCCTGCTTGCATTCGTACTGATACGTGACTTCGCGCGTGAGATGAATGATGCACGTCGACAGGTCAGTTTCGTCAACCAGGTGTCGCATGAACTCAAAACGCCACTCACGAATATCTGTCTGTATGCCGAACTGCTGGAAAAGGACATGGAACGGCTTCCCGAAGACAGCACACAGCAGCCACGAAAGCGTCTGGACGTGATTCTTTCAGAAGGCCAGCGGCTCAGCCGGCTGATCGGTAATGTCCTTACGTTTGCCCGACAGGAACGTCGATCGTTGCGACCTACGTTCTCCCGATGTGTTCCGGACGAAATCATTGCACAGGTACTGAGACATTTTTATCCCGTCCTGGCAGCGCTTGAAATCCGGATTGATGCCCGATTGAACGCAGCCGAATCACGAACGTTCGATACCGACTTCCTGGAACAGATTCTGGGTAATTTAATCAGTAATGTCGAAAAATATGCGGCTGACAGCGAATCACTGACTGTCAGCAGTCATGTCCGGGATGGAACTCTCGTTGTTGAAGTCATTGACGACGGGCCCGGTATTGCGGACAACGATCGCGATCGGATATTTGAACCGTTCGTGAGGCTGTCTCAGGATGTCAGCAGTGCTGCGGGCACCGGGATTGGATTATCGATCAGTCGCGAATTGGCTCGACTGCACGGCGGCGACGTGGCACTCCTGAACAGCAGCTCGGGATTGCACTTTGTGATCACACTGTGTTTGTCCTGACGAAAAATTCACAGGATGCCGGAACCCCACGTCCAGTTTGTTCTGGCTGAATCCCGGATCCACGGGTAGTCTGCGGCGTGTTATGGTTCGCTCAGCACGAATTCGTCGTCGAGTCTTTCGGACACACCGACCTCCATCGGTGGTGGTTGCCGATGCGGCCTACGAGTTTATTCCTCCGCATCACGGGAAAATATGGCCGAGGCTGCTGAACATCCTGACGCCGTATTTTCTGAATACTCGCTATGGTGTGACAAAGGTTGAACTTCGCGGAGAGGATTCTCTGCGGTCGCTGCATGGGGCAGGGCACAGTATTCTGTTGGCGCCGAACCATTCGCGGATGGCTGATCCCGTTGTGCTGCTGCAGATGGCCCGACGACTAAAGCAGTCGCTGTTCATCATGGCCAGTTCGCATCTGTTTCACAGTAATCGTTTGATGTCGTTTACTATGAGGCGTGTGGGCGCGTTCAGCGTGTACCGGGAAGGCGTTGACCGGACGGCGGTCCGGACAGCGATTGACATTTTGGTGCAGGGCCACCGGCCACTGGTCATTTTCCCGGAGGGGGCCCTGAGTCAGGCGAACGATCACCTGAATGCACTGATGGACGGCGTCGGGATGATTGCCCGTTCGGCGCAGCGGCGAATCCGGACCGATTCCGGTGGTTCGGATCGTCGAGTGGTCGTATTGCCCGTGGGGATCAAGTATCTGTTTCAGGGAGACGTCCTGTCCACTGTTTCTCCGATTTTGTCTGACATCGAAGAACGTCTGTTGTGGGGAGCTCGGCATGATCGACCCCTGATCGAGCGCATCATTCGCATAGGCAGCGCATTGCTGAGTCTCAAAGAGATCGAGTATCTGGGACGATCTCAGTCCGGATCGATCGAAGAACGTCAGGTCCGGCTGATCGATGGTGTTTTGCATCCGATCGAACGTGTCTGGCAGCAAACATCATCGGGATCGGTGATTGAACGTGTTCGCGAACTGCGACGGCAGATCATTCCGGAAATGATTGATGGGGAATTAGGCACACCGGAGCTGCAACGTCGACACAAGCAACTCAGCGACCTGGAACTGGCCCAGGCCATCAGTCTGTTTCCGCCGGAATATGTGCAGTCGCGACCCACCGTTGATCGAATTCTGGAAACAGTGGAGCGTTTTGCCGAAAACCTGACTGGTAAGGAACAGACTCACCGGCCACTGCATGTCGTGGTCCAGATTGGTGAACCAATTGACGTCGAACCGGGACGCCCGCGCGATGCAGCGGAGGACCCGCTCAATGGAAACATCGCCACACAGTTGCGAGGGATTCTGGGGAAACTGGCGACCGAGTCCCGTCTGTATGAGTCTTAGCACGAATTCAGCCGTGTGACCGCTTCTGCGAATTCAGCTTTTGCCAGACTGTCCGGCTGATGGCGCCGGAAACAGAAACCACGGGTATGTTCGGCACTCGATTGCTGCCTGTGTTTCGGGTGTCAGATTCTGGAGAACAGTGAGCTGTTCGCTGAACGTGTCGTTGACTTTGGTTTTGATTGCGTTGGACAGCAACTGAATTCGGTGTCCGACATCTTTGGCTGATTGTCCGGTGTTCTGTGCGAACCTGAGCTGCGCGACTTCGGCTTCCTTTTGCACACACAATCTTTGCAATTCGGCTTCCACGGGTTCGCTGAAGACTCCGGTGCCGAATTGTCGCTGAGGATTGAACTGCATGTCACGCAGTTTTTCATTTAATGACTGACACGTTCGCAGTTCCGTGTGACGTTCTTCATACAGGAATCGCGACGCACTGGCGACCACGAACGGCGGTGGTTCCACGTTCCACCAGGAACGCAGAAATTCCGTCGTAAACTGATCATAGTGACCACCGCCGGTGCCGTGTACGAATAGGTCAGCGAACAGCAGACGCAGGAAGCCGGTGATCATTGCGCCTCGAGGAATTAGCTGAATTCCCTGCCGCAGCAGATTTTTCAGAACTTCTACGGAACCACCCGGCGGGAAAGTTTCAACAGACCTGCCATCGGCAAACAGAGTCATCGCGCCCCGAATTCTACGAACTACTGCCCGATGGCGAGTCTGACTGCTGTCATCGAGCACCCAGAACGGGAGTTCCGTTCCTTCCGGGTCGGACTGCAGTTCCGGAAACGGGTTGGCCTGATTTCGGATTCCGTGAGTGTTACGATAGTCGGCCAGGCACCCGTTATAGGCCTGGGCGAACAACTCGTGTTTTTCAAGGATACTTGCCGTCAGTTCCAGCACTTCCGGGAAAACACAAATCTCAGACAAGGGCAGTTCGAGAAGTCTGCATCCCATTCCTTGTGACCAGCGTACGATTGTGTTTGCTTCAGCGGCTTTTACGTCGATTTTTGCCAGCCGGCAATAGTCCGCTGAGATATCGCAAAACTGTGTTTGAGTGCCTGATGTTGCGGTCGACTTCAGTTCCGCGGTGACGAGCTGTGTTTGCTGTGCAATCTGTTCTGCAGGCAGGAGTTCTACCGACCTGTACAGACCTGTCGAAGACGCGAATGTCGCTGAAGTCAGTACCAGTTGATTTGATTCTGACTGCCTGGTGTCAGGAACTGTCTGTGGATACCGGAACATTCCCGGGTCACCTGTATCGGTATCGATCGTGACAGACACACCAATTGCTGATCCGTCGGCCACCTGTTCCGTACACTCATATTTGAACGTGATGCCACTGTGAAAAATGATGGGCTGATGGCCTGTCATGATGATCGGCCGAATTTGGGAGTCACTCCCGAAAATCCTGTTCTCCGGAACGTTCACACCGGCTGACTGAGCGGCGTTACGGAGTCGCAATACGTACTGTTCGGCTGCTTCGGTGAGTCGTCGACGGGCCGTACGGCGCTGATGTGCCAAATGGCTGTTCGAATCGAACGGATGACGGGGTATGAGAACATCGGACCATTCTGTGACATCCGGGCTGGTAACGATGTCTGTCCAGTGCACTTGTTCGATTTTCGTTGTTCGACGGGAAAGGGATGGTGATTTCAGTACAGTTGAGGCAGCTCAGCAACAGCTTAGCGAACTGCGTCAGTCCTTTGGATGTGACCGGTGACGTACAGAACCGCGTTTTGTCGAAGTGGCTTTACCAGTTTTACGGGGACCACCTTGGTGACGACTGTTGGCGTTGCGGTTTGGATTCCTGTTTGTGGACCGTTCATTCGGACGTCCTGACACGAAATCATGCAGTTCACGGACTTCGGCGGACCGCAGTTCCCGACACTGACCGGGCTTCAGGCGACCAATTCGCAGTGGACCAAATGCGACTCGCTGCAGTTGAATGACTTTATGTCCGCACCGGGCCAGCATGCGGCGAACTTCACGGTTCTTTCCTTCCCGAAGCTGAATCTCAAGAAACGCACTGTGTCCCCGACGTTTGAGGAATCGAACTTCGCGAAATCGAAAAATGCCGTCCGAAAAGTGCATTCCTTTACGGAGTTCTGTCAGTGTTTCCTGAGTTGGTACACCAGCCACCTGCGCCCGATATTCTCTGACGACTTCATAACGCGGGTGAGCCATATGTTCGGCCAAATTCCCGTCATTTGTCAGCAGGAGTAAACCTTCCGTATGTTCATCGAGTCGCCCGACAGTGAACAGTCGGTCAGCATCACCTGGAACGAGATCGATTGCCCGGGGGCGTCCGGATGGATCACGATTCGTGCACAGAACACCCTTTGGCTTGTTCAGCAGATAGTACTTCGGCTTTGGCAGATGCAGACGTTCTCCATCCATCAGAACAATATCCGTAGCCGGATCAACGGTATGCGCGGGGTCTGTCACTGTTTGGCTGTTAACCGTCACGCGACCCTCACGGATATAGCTTTCACATTTCCGGCGGGAATCAATGCCTGCAGTTGCAATGAATTTTTGCAGACGTTGTCCACCGCCGGAAGCTGCAGTCATGGATCGCTGGCGGGAGCGATGTTTTGACGGCGTGCGGCGCGGCATAGCAGGCGTCCCTGAAACGTGGGGATTCTGTGGGTGACGGGAACAGCAAGGAATTGTACCGTTGCCAAACGCTGTGATCGCCAGCAATCATTGAAATTCGTTGTCGAATACTTTTCCTGTTTTACAGTCACCGGTACAGATACATCCGGACACGACTGATATGTCATGAAGTTTCTGTTTTCACAGACAGAACGGTGTAATTGGCACAGCGTGTTGATCAGATCCTGGCGTTCGAATGACTAAATTCGATCTTATCAGTGTTGACGCACGACCGGGACAGCGAACGGAGTCCGGAATACTTCCCGGTCAGTGGATGCAAATCCTGTCAGTCGAAAAACCAGGACAGGAGCGGTGACGATGGGGGTATTCCTGAAGAGACTGACCGTTTGAACTTTACACCGGATCGAGTCAGGCCGGTTTTGATTTTGCGACCCTGCTAATCGTTACAGTCTGACCCGGACAAACCGTTTCGGTGCTACAAACCGGCAGAGACCGACCAAAGGTACGTTGCTGAACAGCAAATTTTGCAGGAATTCAGCATCAAATGTCGAAGTACCGACTTAGAGTCCATGCGACAGACGGAATGTGTCCGCATTTGGACATTGCGTTATTTGGCAAGGCTTGCCCCTGCCCCTGCCCCTTTGCCTCGGGCTCGAATGGACGGGCGGCAATCGTTCAAGATGAAAGATTGACCGGAGACTTACAATGCTTGTACTCAGCAGAAAAAAAGACGAGAAAATCGTCATTGGTGAAAACATCACACTCATGGTGATTGAGATCCGTGGGGACAAAGTTCGACTTGGAATTGACGCTCCTCGTGACGTTGCTGTTCACCGTGAAGAAGTCTTCGACGCGATCAGGCGTGAGTCAGAACAGAAACAGGCAGACTGATTTTGCGACAGACCCACATTGACTGCGGGATGCAGCCGTATGTTGCTTTTACTGTGATCCTGCGTCCGGCTTCCGATCTGCTGAACCTTCAACGGTCGTTTTTGGTTGACACAAACCGCCTCTGTCATGTTTCCGAGGTGGCGACGGCCTCTGACTGGTAACCTGCGAGACGGCTAAAGACTCCCAGCCGTCCCTGAGCCAGCAGAATTAGAAAAGACGGGACCATCACCGGCCGTACAAGAAATGTATCCAGCAGCACCCCGGTGGCCAGAGCAAACCCAAGCTGGTCCATCCCCACAAGGCTGCCGGCCAGAAGTGATGCGAATGTCCCTGCCATAATGATGCCGCAGCTGCTGATGATGCTGCCGGTCTTCTGCAGAGCGACAGTAATGCCCTGGATGTTACCGTACGTGGCAGTTTCTTCCTGAATCCGCGTCATGAGGAAGATGTTATAGTCCTCACCAACGGCGATCAGAATCGTGAACAGGAACAGCGGTACTTTCCAGTCGAGCCCTGCGAAAGTGTCAGGTTCCATTGCCCAGAACACCATGAATGTGAATCCGAGTGTTGCGAGGTAACTCAGAAACACGGTAAACATCAGATAGCTGCACACGCCGGGACGTTTGAGCAGTACGACCAGAATAAGAAACACACCCAGCATCACGAGTGAATCGATGCGAATCTGGTCCCGGTCGGTAACCTCTTTAAGATCACTTAGACTTGGTGTTGCTCCCAGGAATGATAATTTCGCGTCCCGAATCTCCTCCGGGAGATACTGTGCGAATCGATCCTGCAGTTCACGGAATTCTTCGATGCTGTCGCGGTCAAACGGATCCGAATGCAGGATCAGTTCGAGGCGGGTGATCGAACGATCGGACCTGCTGGCAAATAATCTGCGGCCAAGTGTTTTAGCCGTGATTCTGGCCATCGGACTCTCCAGCGGTCGCTGACCGGCCGGATGTGTCATCGAACGGACTGTATGCAGACCCAGTGTTTCCCTGGCGTTCACCAGATTCTCAGTTAACTCACGAACAATCCGGTTTCCTTTGATGCTTCCGGCTGCATAAAAATCAACATTTTCCGCTTTGACCAGTACATTCAGCATACCGCTTTCACCAGCCGGGAAATGTTTGGTGAGTGCTCGGGCCCCCTGGACTGACGGGGATGAATCAGGTAACTCCGTCAGCAGTCCGTAGCTCAAATGGCCGAACCACGCGATACCGGCTGCTGCAAACGGCAACAGCAACAGGATACTGCCTGCCAGGAAGGTCAGTGGTCTTAGTGTGAGCAATTGCCCGATTCGACCCCAGCCTCGCTGAATCAGGTTAGCCTGTGCAATCCGGGTTGGCATATCTGACCGTGCGATCCACCCTGTGGGACCGGTCAGAGACTGCCTCGCGACATTGGGCCAGAACGCCCAACGTCCTAACAATCGCAACAACGCAGGTGTGAGTGTCAGCGATGCAGTCAGACAAATTGCCAGTCCAAATGTAACTGCGATTCCGGCCTGTCGAAATTTTCCGAATTCAGCAAACACCATCATCCCGATGCCGCACATGACCGTACCTGCACTGGCAGTGAGAGCGGCTCCGACACGTTCGAGTGTCCGTGCGACTGCTTCTTCAATCGTAGCCCCGGTGTGAAGTTCTTCACGATAGCGAGCAATCAGGAACAGACAGTAGTCGACACCGGCACCGTATAAGATCACGGTGACGTAAGTTTCAATTCCATTGAACAGCGTGATCCAGTTCTCTCCGGCTGCTGTGGCCAGCAGCGACAGTGATGTCACCGTCGCTGTCACGACTGTTACCAGTGGAATGAAAGCGAGCAGCGGAGCGCGGTAGATGATAATCAGCAGGACCACAACCAGAATCACAGTCCATTTTTCCGTGGAACGTGCACTCAGTTTGGATTCTCGCATCATATCGCGGCCAAAGGTGGCTGAGCCGCTGAAGGAAATGTCGAGACCCGCCGGAATTTCTCCACTTGTCCGGTGTGGTGTGCGACGAATATCTTCCAGCATCGATTCGACGCTGGCGATCAGAACGGCATTGTCCTGATCAAGGAACTCTGTAGCGAGCTGAAGGACGATCAAGGTTGCCTGTTGATCTTCACTGATGAACAGACTTCCCGTGCCCCGTGTCCCGAACCAGTGCAGACGTGATACTTTATGTTCGGTATCATCGTCGTGTGAGTCCTTTCCTGGACTTAGTTCAGCCACTTCGCGAAGTTTGGGAATCAGTGTCTCACGAATAAACTCTTTGTCTGAGTCTTTGAGACCGGCCGCTGATGTTTCCCGTCGCACAACCAGAACAACGTTGCTGGAAAGCGTATCATCGAATGCAGCTGCAAACTGTTCTTCAGCTACGAGGCTGGGAGATCCGGGAGGCAGGAATGCAAATTCCCCGTTTTCTGCAACTTCGTTCCACTCAGGGGCCAGCATGAGCGAACCGACGAGCAGTACGATCCAGATTGGGACCACGAACCCGGCGTGGCGTGATGAAAGTCGCCCCAGAAACTGAAACATAAATCGGCGAATGCGACGATAAAAAGTGACAGGGCAACCCGAATTCCCGCGTTTGCTTACCCTGGTGGTCAAAGTGACGGGTTTGCGACACTATCCACCCCGCCGTGTGAAATCAACGCTGAACACCAGCTTCGACGGTATCGAACCAAACGGTATCGCAGACACCGTACTAATCTGCCCAAAAAGTCCGGACCACTGTCAGGGCAGGCATACCGGTTTTCCTCGTGGATACATTGTTCAGAACAGTCGGTGGTTCTTGCGACGGTGTTCAGGACTCGTAAAAAAAGTAGTGCACCGTTGCTTGACGAAGTTTGCTCCTTAGGTGCCGCTGCCGACATCGTCTCCGGATCCGTACGGGTAAAACATACGGCCGATTTCATCGCTGATCCGCAGCAGATACTCCGAACGAAAGCTGTCATAACTGATTTCTGAAGCTGATCGAGGAGTTAATCGAGGAAATTCTGACATTAATTCATGATGGAAGATCCTCTGACCTTCTCCGTCAGCCTGCATCTCATAAACGCTCACGGTTGCTTCCGCGCGTCCTCTAAATAAGTGTCGGCTGTCGTGTTCGTACAGAGAGAAATCGCTGAGGTCGATATAGACCACGAATGTCGTATCGAACTGAGCGCCCACTTCATCGGGAGTGTCCCAGTCTGGGTTTTCTTCCAGCCAGACTCGCACGGCTTCAGAATTGACGACAGCGACGTGATTTTGTTTCAGGCGGGCGGAGACTCCAACGGCAATCAGATGATCGACGCTGTCGTACTGATATCTGAGTTCGTCCGGGGCATAGCAGACGACGGCCACTCGTACTCCGCGGTCGGTGAATGACTTGTTTGTCGCCTTTTCGAATGCGGGTTCCAGCTGAGGCGGACCGCCAAGTAGATATCCAAAGAAAATCAGATAGTTGCACCCTGACAGACAGCTCAACATCCCGGTCAGGACAGTCA
Source organism: Fuerstiella sp. (assembly GCA_022447225.1). Classification (NCBI taxonomy): domain Bacteria; kingdom Pseudomonadati; phylum Planctomycetota; class Planctomycetia; order Planctomycetales; family Planctomycetaceae; genus Fuerstiella; species Fuerstiella sp. The sequence goes on from JAKVAZ010000002.1 coordinate 169,177, forward strand.
GACGCAGCAGGACCTGTATGTGGTGTCCGGGTGTCCATCGGACCATACCAGTCAGTGGGTGATTCGAAACAAAACGGGGTATCATGTTATCGATCCTGTCGTCGAACAGTTTGCACCGTGTATCAAAATATCGTTTCACGTAAACCATGATCGTGAAACAACTGACTGGTCTGCAGCGCTACCCGGTTAATAAGTTTGTTGACAAACATGTCGTCAGAACCGGATTCTCGCGGCACCGGATGAATTTCCGGAAACTTCACGCGGAGATCTCGTTCGAATGTTTTAAAGACGGGTACTGAATTCCTTCTGTCGATTTCGTAGACCCGGACAGTTCCTTCACTGCGTCCGCGAAGCAGACTGTTGCTCTCCGGTTCCAGAAAGCTGAATGTTCGAAGACTGACGTGTGCCACGTACTTTGCGTCGAAATGTTCAGCCAGTTCTGAGTAGTCACCCCATTCACCATGGTCGTCGTACCATGCTGCCACATCATCCGGTGAAACGACCTGAATCTCACGGCGTTCCAGGTTCTGCGAAATTCGGTCCAGTAACTCAAGCTGAACAGAGGGGAATTCAACCAGGACATGGTGTGGAGCCGTGCAAATAATCAACAGGCGGTCTTTCGATTCGCTGAGTTTTGTACCTGTGATCTGCTCAAACGACGATGGGCTTTTGGATTCACCCATGATCATTTTTCCTGCGGTGATGATTAATCCGCAGCCGCAGAGGCCTGGCAGCAGAACCGCCGCTGTCAGCAGCAGGCTGATTCTTAACAAACCAGGCTGTTTGAATCGTTCACTGTCATTCAGCATGCTGCACCACTCACACCTGCACCGTCATTCGGATTATGCTTTACAGAATGCCAGATCGAGTTAGCCAGGCCACGATCATGGTGGCCGGACAGGTTCCCGTGATGCAGGTCTTTACGAAAGACGGCTGACCGGTCAGTCCGGCCGTGATCGTTGGCAGAAACAGATTCAACGGCAGAACATCCGCCTAACCAGCCCGGCTGCAGACGATGTATGCAAAGTTTTTCGTTATTCCGCACGGTCGACATCTCCAATCCGTCAGTTTGATAAACCGACTTTCCGGAAGACTCAGCTGCTGATGAGTTGCTTTCCCCAGAGGATCCGGTTGCAGGCACACAGCGATTCCTGCGGCAACGGATGTTGCGATCAGTCAGGTCTGTCAGCTGATAGCAGAAGGGTAAGAACACATGGGCACCTGCGCTGTCGAGACAAGTACCAGTGACTCTGTGTCGACTCAAGACCAGAAACAGAGCCATCCGGTCCAATCAAATACAGGTGCGCCGATTGTGCCGAAGCGGTATGTGGAATTCGAACATCCCAGCAGTATCTGCCGGAAGACACCCGGGGCCGGATCCGATGGTCATCTGAATCCGGCGCGCACACATACAAATTGGTTCCTCGCCTCAAGTCACCGGTCTGCCGATGTCGTGTTTGCTCTGCTGCGACCTGGTCTGACGCCGATTTGCTGATGTTCCGATTTCGGGGCGGCAGGTCAACATTTAGCTGCGGAGTGATTCACTGATCCGTTCAGCAATGATCTGCATCATGCCATCGTGAATTCCGAACGGAGCGGTTACCCGCCATTTGATTTCGGGACTGGATTCAGCGGCTTCTGTGACAAGTTGCGGGATGTCCTGTTTCCAGTGGCGTCCCGGGGACAAAAAATACGGAAAAACGACAATCTGTGAGGCGCCTCTGGCGACACAGCGAGCGAACGCTGTACCAATGTCCGGTTGAGCGAGTTCCATGTGTGCCGGTTCAACAATTGCATAATGATTGGTGTCAGCGAATCGTTGAGCGGCAACCAGCAGAGTCTCGTTGCTTTCTGCCCTGCGGGAACCGTGATCCACAATAATGACCCCGGTCGCCAGGTCCGTCACGATGATGATCCCCAAGTATTTTTCAGGAGTTTCAGTGCTTCCGCGTTGCCTGACGGAAAATCAGTGACACACAGAGAGTTGAACGGAACCCAATGGAACGGATCTGTTGCTTCAGCAAGATCCGGCAGGTCCGGACTCAAACCGCACCGCCAGAAATCGAGTTCAATTACGCCGTGTTTGTATTCCTGTGTGGTGGTGATCAGATGACTTCGGGGAACAACCAGCAGGCCGGTTTCTTCGCGACATTCCCGGACGACACAGGTACGTGTGGTTTCATCTGACAGACACTTGCCCCCGGGCAATTCGGTCATTCCGCCCAGAGGAACACCTTCGGGACGCGTGCCGATCAGCACGTGTCCGGCGGATTCGACCACACCGACGGCAACTTGAACGGGATCCGACAAAACAAACTCAATGGAGTGAAACAGGTTCATGGGAATTATGATGCCACTCGATCCAAACTCTATGTCGTCAACTGAAGATGTGGTGGGTAGAAGGATGGGCGGCAGAGCCAGGAGACATCAACACCTTATTCGCCATCGCCAGTTCCGTAAACAGCTGGTGCTCCCATTTTACTGAAACCACAGTCGACGTGAAGGACTTCCGCACTGATACCACTTGCCAGATCGCTTAGCAGGAACATGCCGCTCTTACCGACTTCTTCTGCCGTGATATTGCGTCTCATCGGCGCGACCCCGCTGTAAAGATCCAGCATTTGTTTAAAGTCGCCAACGCCCATGGCACTGATCGTGCGAACCGGACCGGCACTGATTGCGTTGACACGGCACCCATCCGGTCCCAGTTCGCTGGCCAGATAACGCACACCACACTCGAGAGCCGCTTTGCAGAGTCCCATCAGGTTATAGCCTGGAATGACTTCTTCACCACCGAAGTAGCTGAGTGTGAGAATGCTGGAATTTTTACTGAGGATATCCCGCCGTTTCGCTGCTCCGGCGACTGCCAGCAGACTGTAAGCACTGATTTCCATCGCTTTGCCGAAACCGGCCCGACTACTGTTCCATGTGGGACCGGTCAGGTCTTCCGGCGGGGCGAATGCGATGCTGTGCAGGATAAAATCCAGCTTGCCAAAGTCGGCTGCGGCTTTGTCCATGACTTCGGCAATCTGACCATCATCACAGACATCACAGGGAACCAGAAAGCCTGCATCCAGTGGTTCAACCAACTTACTTACTTTTCGCTGGTTTTTTGGACGATCACCGGTGTCAGGCAGGTGAGTAAACGCGATCTCTGCACCCTGCTCGTGGAGCTTCTGAGTGATGGCCCAGGCGATTGAACGCTCATTGGCGATTCCCAGAACCAGTCCCTTTTTACCTTCGAACAAACCCATAGCGCTCACTTTTGGAGAATTCAAACAGGTCTTTGATCTGACAAACACACAATGATCAGACAATTCTAACAGGGTAGGAAAGCCGGACTGCATTCTGCAAGTGTCAGGAATGCATTGTAATGGCACGGATCCTCTGATCCTGATTCAGCATTATCTGAAGTCAGATCCTGCAGGGAATCACCGGAGGTCTGTTAGATGAACAGCCAGCAATGATTGATCCGGTGACTCGGAGACGTAAGTTGTTTGTCACCGTGTTTCGAGATCAAATCCCGAGATTTGATACCTCCGGCATGATATTGACGTGTATTACATCCCCATCGTGATAGTTCTGAGTGATTTGAGGTACCTGGCAGTTGCGTGGCATCAGTAAATCTAAATCAACTTCTTAATAATGACGGATTTCGAGCTGTTTTTCTCGTATCCAGTGAAGGAAGTCTTCGTTTCCGGTAAACAGGTATTCCAATGTCCTCACGATCGGACGAATTTTCACCCGATGAGGATCTGCCGGTGGACGGTACCCGTTCCGTTCTGCTGAACGTTGCGTCATGCAGACGTGCTCGTCGGTTACGGCCGGTCTGGGTGTCGTCCGTGGGGCGGACTTTCAGTCGACTGCGACTGTTGATAACCCGGACGATGCCGGAATGGGCTCGGCAGAATAGACAGCAGCTGGTGACTGCGTCGATCAGCTTCGTTTTGCATGTGGTGACTGCGATCCTGATGGCGCTGTGGGTGATGCCGGCGGATCCCACGCGATGGATGCCGGCACTGCTGGCAGTACCGGTTCCAAAGGAAGACGTGCAGGCTGTGGAGCTGGTCGAAGTCATTCAGCCGGAACTGCTTGACAAACAGGAACTGGAAAACACGATGCAGCAGGTTCTTGAAGTGGTTGATGATACAACCACAGATCTTGCTGCCTTTGATGCCGAAAAAAAATTCGAACTGGATCTGGAGCCTATAGAGCGGGACCTCGCCTTGCTCTCCCGACTCGGAGAATTCGGAGGGCGTTCTTCATTCGGTAAACAGGCGGCGATCCGGAAATACGGTGGAACTGCAGAGAGTGAACGCGCGGTCAATCTGGGACTGATGTGGCTTCGTAAGATTCAGCAGTCCGACGGGTCCTGGAGTTTTCGTCATCCAGGCGAGGAGGCGAAACGCGGATATTTACGTTCAACGAGAATGGGCTCAACGTCTCTGGCGTTGCTGTGTTTTATGGGAGCCGGGCATACTCATCTTTCCGGTGGTGAGTATCGTTCCGTTGTCTCGGAAGGGCTTGACTATCTGATTGAAAATGCTGCCGGAGATCGAACGTCTGCCGATATGCGCGGTGACTACGAAGGCAATTCCGGGATGTATGTTCAGGGGCTGGCAACCATTTGTCTGTGCGAGGCTTATGTGCTGGAACCGAATGATGCCCGATTAAAGAAAATGGCTCGCAGAGCCATTAGGTTTATTGAGAAGACACAGAACAAACGCGGTGGCGGCTGGCGTTACGAACCGGGCGAGCCTGGCGACACGTCGGTAGTTGGATGGCAGGTAATGGCTCTGCAAAGTGCAAAGGCAGGCGGTATTTCTGTGTCGAGACAAACCGGCCGGAGGGTGAAGCAGTTTCTTGACTCTGTCCAGACAAATAACGGTGAACGCTACAAGTACATGCCGGGTGGCAGTGCCTCACCTGCAATGACATCAGTGGGGCTGTTGTGCCGGATGTACCTGGGCTGGCGACGTGATCATTCTTCACTGCGACAAGGTGTCGATTATCTGTCAGCACTGGGGCCGCACGGGCAGGATATGTACTACAATTACTATGCAACCCAGGTCATTCATCACTGGGGCGGTAGCCAGTGGCGCAGGTGGAATGCAGTGATGAGGGAACAGCTGGTGTCACGACAGATTACAGAGGGGCCTGCGGCCGGCAGCTGGATGCCCCGCGATCCGCACGCCGGTTCCGGTGGACAGATTTATGAAACAGCGCTGAGTCTGTTGACACTTGAAATTTACTACCGGCACCTGCCAATCTACCGACAGATAGAGGACTGATTCGGATTATGTTCGGTCCGGGAGAAACGCTGACTGTTTTTGGCAGTCAATGCTGTTTTGTTAACAGTAAGTCAGTCCGGACACTTTACTCTTTTTCCGGATGTTTCAGACAGAGGTGATCCCGGGAACGAGGTCTCAGTTCGTCTGGTCTATGGATTTGCCGGATGGGTTTCTGCCTGATGAGGAATTTGCGTGCGGCGGTCTTCGTCCACTTTGTTCAGCGCCTGCAGGTATGACAGTGCAGCTGCTTCAATGATGTCCGTACTGACACCTCTGCCGTGGTAATGACGCCCGTTGACATTGATGGTCACACGCACTTCACCCAGAGCATCTTTGCCCCGTGACACACTGCGCACATTGAATTCCTCCAGACGCGCTGTCAGTTCGATAATTCGTTCCATGGCCCGGAACACCGCATCGATCGGACCGTGTCCGGTGGCGGCATCACAAATCACGGGCTGTTCTTCACACTGCAGTTCCAGTGTAGCGGTGGGAATTGATGAGCTGCCGGCAGAAGTGTGAAAACTAACCATCCGCCAGCGTTCCGGTGCATTGCCCAGTCGGTTTTCCACCATCGCAACAATATCGGCGTCGTAGACTTCTTTCTTCTTGTCGGCCAGAGTAATGAAGTCATCGAACGCGTGCTGCAGTGCTTCACCATCCAGTTCGAAACCGAGTTGCTGTACCCGGTCACGAAAAGCGTGGCGGCCACTGTGCTTACCCAGTACGAGATTCTCACCAACAAACCCCACATCTTCCGGCTTCATGATCTCATAGGTTGTACGTTCCTGAAGTATACCGTGCTGATGAATACCGGCTTCATGGGCAAATGCATTCCTGCCGACAATCGCTTTGTTACGCTGTACCTTCATTCCGGTAATCGATGAAACCAGAGAACTGGTTGGATACAGGCGATCAGTATTGATGGCCGTGTGGCACCCGTAGTAGTCCGCTCGGGTATGGATTGCCATGACGACTTCTTCCAGGGCTGCGTTACCGGCCCGTTCACCCAGACCGTTGATGGTGCATTCGATCTGACGTGCCCCGGCTTCCACCGCGGCCAGGCTGTTGGCGACAGCCAGACCCAGGTCATTGTGACAATGTGTGCTGATGATGGCACGATCTATGTTCGATACGTGCTGCTTCAGATGCGAGATCACTCGAAAATAGTGACTGGGAGTTGCATATCCGACAGTGTCAGGAATGTTGACCGTAGTTGCACCTGCGTCAATCGTGCGTTCAACGACTTCGCACAAAAAGTCGGGTTCGGTCCGAGCGGCATCTTCGGGAGAGAATTCAACGTCATCGCAGAATTCTTTTGCCTGCTCAACCGACCGGACTGCGCGTTCGACGATTTCTTCTTTGTCCATTTTCAGTTTGAATTCACGATGGATGGCGCTGGTCGCAAGAAACACATGAATGCGGCGATTTTCGGCATCTGTGAGAGCTTCTTTAGCTCTCTGAACATCAGCATCAAGGCTTCGAGCGAGTCCGCAGATGGTACTGCGATCGCCGTAGGCGCGAGCGATTTGTGTCACCGCTTCAAAGTCACCTGGTGATGCGATTGGAAACCCGGCTTCAATGACATCGACACCCAGATCCACCAGGGCACGGGCGACTTCCATTTTTTCACGGGTATTCATACTGCAGCCTGGCGACTGCTCGCCGTCACGCAGTGTCGTGTCGAATATAATAATTCGGTCACCGGACATGGATGCCTCCTGAGTGCCTGAACATTTGACCGTGCTGTGCCAGTGCGGAACCGAACTGAACAACCAGCTTCTTCGGTTGTCTGAATCAATATCAATAAAAAAAACCTGAGACCGTCGGGTCACAGGCTGGTAGGAGTGATTTCACTGCGGACAGACCTGAGACTCGCTTCATGCCGGAAGGACCGGTAGATTCAGGTTGTTCAACAGATTGTGGTTCACGGGACCGGATTCCAGTTGAATCTTCATGGAGTGGCTGACTAATTGCACTCTATCCATGCGTCCAAGTGACTTCAAGGGCTGTTCCGTTGGCAAAAGGTTGTGGGATCCGGGAATTTCTGTCATTCGGCATTGAAGTCAAAACTGACAAAGGTTGACATCGACACCGGCACGATTTCTTTCTTTCAGGTTCAGTGATGCCTGCTCCGTTCATTTTGATCGATGGTTACAATCTGATGCATGCGATCGGGTTTGCGCGGAGAAGTTACGGGCCAGGTGATCTTGAGGTCTGTCGGAATCGGCTGTTGCAACAACTCGTCCTGCGTCTCAACTCAGCTGCCGTCGATCGTACAACAGTGGTTTTCGATGCCTTCGGTTCTGACGATGATTCCGGCCGACACCAGAAGTGCCAGGGAGTCAGTGTGATTTACGCACCGGCAGGAACCGACGCAGACAGTGAAATGGAACGGCTCATTGCAGATCACAGCTCTCCCAGGCAGCTGATGGTGGTATCCAGTGATCATCGTCTTCATCGGGCAGCCCGTCGCCGCAAAGCGAATGTCATTGACAGTCACGATTTTTGGAACAGTCTGGATCCGGAATCCGTTTCCCTGCTGAAGCGGGACCGTCCTGCAGAGACGAGAAACGAGACCGCCTTCCGCTTTGACGAATTTGTTGATACCGAAGTGATAGTCGACGAAGCGGTGATGCCGGCGGACGATGACGTCTTTGATTCGGACTATTTGTCTGACCTGGAATCAGAGTTCGATGACTGACGGGTCTGCTGCATCAGTCAGATCCGTCGAGGTGAGCAGTGTGTCAGACATTTACTCTTTTCGGTGAATTCACGGGCGTATCAACGGGATGTCGTTAATGTGTGACTTTTCAGATCAATCCGATCGATGCCAGGACGGTTTTCCCGTTGGTTTTCATTCCGCTACGCTAAAATGTGCTGTTGAGTGTCGCTAACTGTGTCGGTCTGTCCGGAGAGAATTATGCGCTGTCGTCTGCTGCCTGCCGTCCTGTTCCTGATCGCTGTGTGTTCGCGGTTTTGCTCAGCAGCCGACTGGCCACAGTTTCGGGGTTTTTACGGGAATGGAATTACGGAGGATGAATTTCCACTAAAGTGGGATGCTGAAACAAACGTGCGCTGGAAAGTCGATATCCCCGGCGAAGGCTGGTCGGCGCCTGTTGTCTGGGATAACAAATTGTTTCTCACGGTTGCCATTATGACGAAGAAGCCACCGGCGGAGCCGCAGCCCGCTCCGGATCGGGCACTTCAGAGAGGTCGCGGAAATCGACCACAGGGAGGTCGACGAGGTCGACGAGGTCGATACAAAAATAATATCTCCAGTGCGGAATTCCGCTGGGAGATCCGATGTCTGGATACAGACACCGGTGACTTGATATGGAAACGAGTTGTACGTGAAGGAAATCCGACGCAGGGGCATCATTTACAGAACACCTATGCAACCGAGACGCCGATTACGGATGGAGAGCGTGTATATGCCTATTTCGGTATGAACGGGCTTTACTGCTGCAACATGGATGGTGAGCCAGTCTGGGAAAACGATCCGGGCAGCTTTGTCATGCGAAATGACTGGGGAACATCCAGTTCACCCGTCCTTTACGACGACATGCTGTACCTGCAGATTGACAGTCAGGAACAGTCGTTTTTGGCAGCGTTTGATGCAGAGACTGGTGATCAAATCTGGCGAATGGACCGGGATGAACCTTCTCAGTACAGTTCGCCTGTGATCTGGCGAAACAGTGTTCGCGCTGAACTGGTGACCAGCGGAAAAGTTGCACGTTCCTATGATCCGGAATCGGGCAAACTTTTGTGGCAGCTTGATCTGAGTGGCGGACGGAGTTCGGCAACACCGCTGGCTGTCGGCGATCGACTGTACGTCGGGTCTGAAGTGAGGAATCGTGGAAGCGAGGGCGGTGGCGGATATCTCTTCGCGGTCAAGGCCGGAGCAAAAGGAATGATCGTATCCGGTGACACGAACAGTGTGGCCTGGTCGCAGCCCCGATCCGGGATTCAGATGGCATCCCCTGTTCTTTGCAAAGGGCATCTGTATCTCTTCGAAAGACGACGCGGAGTACTGCACTGCATCAGTGCTGACACGGGAGAAATGGTTTACGAGGAACGCGTTCCCGGAGCTCGCGCATTTTGGTCGTCCCCATGGGTGTTACGGGACAAAGTCTTCTGTCTGGACGACGAAGGGGCGACCCACGTTATTCAGGGCGGTTCGGACTTTCGTGTGCTGCACACCAATCAACTCGATGAACAGGTCTGGTCAACACCCGCGATTGCCGATGGTGCTGTTTTCATTCGGACCCGTGAGTCACTGTACTGCATAGCTTCGCGAAGCTGATCGGGGCGGCTGCCGATAGATCAGTATTGTTCAGTCACGGTTCGTTGTTCAGAATTCATCTGTCCGACAAAGTTGCAGGAGTGCATCTCTCAGCACCGGATAATGGACGTGAATACTGTAATGCTCACGCACAAAATCGTGGCCGTTCCTGCCCATCTGGCAACGAAGATTGTCGTTCGTCAACAGGATTTTCAGTGCTTTTCTCCATTCGTCGGGTGAACGGGCACTGAATCCGTTTTGTTCATGATTCAGAATGTCGATATTCACACCAACAGGGGAAGCAATTCCGGGGACCCCGGCAGCAAGGTACTGAATCAGCTTCATTCCGCATTTGAATCGATCCCATTCCTGATCTGAATACAGCGGCATCAGTCCTATGTCGATTGACTGCAGCTGTTGTACCTCTTCCTGTGCCGACCACGGTCTGTGCACGATTTTCACTCCGGTGAGGTCGATGTCATCAAGTCCGCTCAGTTCCGGTACAAACAGATGAAGTTCAAATTCAATTTCTGCTGCAACACTGCGCAGTGCTTCAGCGGCCGCACTGAGATACTGCAGGTTGCCGGTTGTTCCCATCCAGCCCACTGCCGGGGGAGTAGAAGTCTTCGCCGGGCCCGGAGTCAGGTATTTTTCAATGTTGACGCAGGTCGGAATCTGCAGCGTATTCGGGTTCCATTGTTCAATCCGTTCCTCCAGAAAGCGATTTCCACAAACCACCAGATCTGCCATTGGCAACAGTCGCTCAAATTTCTGTGGGTACCGCAGGAAAACCGCGTCATCAATATCGAGAACCAGACGACCACAGGCCCGCCGAAAGCGTTCTTCCATATCAGATGTGGAATCATCAAAGATTTCACGTTCGACATAAACCAGGTCGTACCGGCCAAGAAATGCCCGCAGCCAGTGCCACCACCGGACACTCCGTTTTAGCAGCTGGCTCGGTCGAAATCCCATCCACGGAAAGTAGTCATATTTCTGCGGAAAACTGTTGGCGATGGTGCACCGGTGACCGTCCTCCCTGAAATGTTTCAGATAGGGAACAATTCGGAAGCGTGTTGACGGAGCCAGACGACCGGATGCCAGGAAGAGAATTTGCATTCGTTTGTTCCTGGTTAGGCCACCGGATGTTTGTGGTGTGGTCGTCAGAAAAAGTGAGAAATCCGAACGGGAATATCACAGTTCTGCGTTTCCGGAACCTGCAGACTCCATGTCGGCAGCCGGAAATCCGCAGTGAAGCAACCGGCAGCTACCCGCTATCCTGAACCGGATACTTCTATGTTGTCGGGTTTAATTTGTGGACGCGAGAGATGAGAAGCCTGACTTGTTCAAAAAGACGGGTTTCCTTCCCGAAATCCCACCTGGTTATTTAATTCCGTTGCTGCCCGAGACATCGATACAGAAGTTGAATAATCCGGAGATCTGCGAATTCATGTCGCGACTGCAGTTCCGGCAGGAGCGACAGGACATCGGTTACCGGCATCGTATAGGTGTCGTGCGGTGCTCCACTCGAAATGTCACGAATAAGTTGAAGAATATGCGGGTCACTTCGTCGGATAAGTCTGCGCAGCTTTCTCTGTACTCGCCTTGCCGCACGAATGATCCCCAGCATTGAACGAATCGGCCAGCCGGCACCGGATGACTCGTGAGAAATTGCAAGTATGTCGGGAGACAGATGATCCCTGAATGCTTCTTCGGCGACTTCCTCGAATTCTGATCCCGACACAGTGACCATGATCTCCCGCTGTTTTTGTTCTATGATTCGACGGTATTCGTGATGTGATTTCTGTCTGTCGGTCAGCAGAATCGGGTCCGCGGGTACCCGGAATTTTGATGTGACTTCCTCAACACAGCCGATTGGTTCATTACTGAAGTAACGCATCCACAGATGCCAGTCTTCCAGGTTGTCGAGTGCCGGATCCAGCCCGCCATACTGCTCAAATAACCTTCGATCGAACAGGCAGGCCTGAATCGGGAACGGGGTCTCACGCCACAGCCTCCATCTGCTGAACGGCTTCGTTGGTGTTTCCCGGGCAGGGGACTCGCTGTAACTCAGCGGAGTCAGTGAATGAATGTCGGTGGGGACCTCGAGAGAGATGCCGTAAACACCCTTTAATTGAGGTCTGAGCCGAATGTGTTCAACGAGATGGCGGAGGTGACCGGGAAGGAACTGGTCATCGTCATCCAGAAAATTAATCCACGAGCCCTCAGCGGCAGCGAGGCCGGCATTACCCGCGACGCAGCGACCGGATGGCGAGAGACTCAGGTAGTTCAGGACGATTCCGTTGATATTCCTGAATTCATCAGCAACTGTTGATGAATGATGCCCTCCATCTTCAACGACATTGATTTCCAGGGGCCGGTAGTCCTGACTGACGATCGAGTGCAGACACTCTCGCAGCAGATTCCCGCGCTGACCGTGGGTTCGCACGATAACGGAAACAAGCGGGCAGTCAGTTTCGGATGGTGATTGATTCATGGTCACGCGGGATTACACATGTCCGATAACAGTCATGACCGGCGACGCCTCTGCCTCATGACTATGATTTCGTCCTGCACACGGGATTGAGTACAGTTTTGCGTGTCGCTAAATATATTGTCTGAGCCAAAGATAGAATCGGTACAGAAGGAACTGTTCGATGCGAAACAGCTGGGCGGACTGCTGTTGCAGTACATTGATGGGTTGACCATAGAGTCTTTCCACATGACGCAGTCCGGGACCTTCGGCAGAGGTCAGCCATCCGTAGAAGCTGTGGGGGCCGTCAGCAAACGGATGGGGAAAGCGTTGCTGCAGTTCAGGATCGCTGCGATAGTAAACGCGGTGCGAATTCATGATAGGTCTGCCGTTGTCATACCGGGCGTAATGCCATTCCGCCTCCCGGCACTCTGCTTCGCCGTTTTGTTCACACCGTGTCAAATACCACTGGATCAGCTTGGTTACGTTGGGTGTGTTGATTCCGGGGTAAGCTTTGACTCCCAGGGTCTTTGGATCCTGTACTCCTGAAAAATGATAAAAGCACAACGGCTGACCGTCCACCAGTAACTCGCCAGAGGGTGTGCCGGAAACAGTACGCCGGGTGATGTTCCACGTTGCAGCATTGTAGACAGGAGAACGCAGGATTTTGACCCCTTCAAACTGACCGGGGACGAGGTCAATCCACCGCTGGTCAGTAAACAATCCACGTGGTTTGTCGTCGTGACAGAAATGGTGAAGCCGCTTTCGCCACCAGCTCGCGAATCGTCGTCCTTCTTCGCTGGCAGCAATACCAAGAAACCCCAGATTGTAGGTGCCGTGTGCCAGACTGGAGATCTCATTTCGAATGATCAGTTCCGGATCGTTTTCCGCAGACGGACAGTGTGGCGTCAATAGAATTGAAGACGTATTCAGGTGCGCAAACAGCGGATCGAGCGGACTGAATACAACGATGTCCGGGTCAAGATACAACACCTGATCTTCGGATCTGTCTTCGAACAGGTGCATGAGAGCTGCCGCCTTGACCGCCGTACAGGCTTCCACAACGTCATGCTGGAAGATCCAGCTGTCCCGGTCTGGAATATCGAGATCCTCGGGAGTCAGTACATGATCAAACGGTTCCGAACTGTCCTCAATCCCTCTCCGCAGATCGTTCGGTACGGGATCAACCAGCACCAGGTAGAGTGTCGTGTCAGGATTATGCCTCCTGACGGATTCCGCCAGAGTGCGGGCTTTTGCCAGATAACGGAGGTTGGCCGAGGTGTAGACTGCGGTCATGCTGCTACTCCGTACGACTGCCGGGTATGGTCAACGCCGGGATGCAGCTGAACGCTTTCGTGAATGAGACGACAGTCCGACCCTGACTGTGCCGGTAGTGAAACCAGGCTGTTTGCCACGGCACTCTTCCGGGACTGAGTCGTCTGTAGAAACACCGTGGTGGTCATCGTGAACACCTGCTTTTCGGAGGCTGCCGGAACCAAAGGTACGTTGGCGAAGTCTTGGCAATTGCTCATGGTTATTTAAATCAATTCCGGATTTATCAACTTTCAGAAAGCCGAAGTCGGTCAGTACCATTGCTTACGTGTGCGTGGTGGAAATGCGGGGCGATAATCGACGTGACTGATGCTGACATTCGGATTCATATTCGGATCAGCAGCAATTCGGCCGGACCATCGCCGTCTCAGGGTGTCACGCTCGTGACGATCCCGCTCAGATTCCTGAGCTGTGACCGTTTTTCCCAGGCTTGCGGATTCGTGATGGTACAGTTGCGCATACGGAGTCCAGACAATTCGGTATCCGGCGGAAATGATACGCAGACAAAGATCCACATCGCTGTATCCGATGGGGAAGTGGAGTTCATCAAACCCGCCCACTGCACGGTAAACGGATTTTCGCAGCACCATGCAGGCTGCAGTCACGCAGGAGACGTTCTGAATCAGGTTCAGTCGACCGAACGCGACAGGTGTATCTGCCGGGAGACCTGCAAAAGCATGTCCGGTCGCACCACCGGTTCCAACAAGCACTCCGGCATGCTGAATCGTATCATCCGGATACAGCAGTTTGGCCCCGACAGCACCGATTTGATTGCGCATCGCGTGTGAAACCATTTCCCGAAGCCAGCCCGATTCCGTAACTTCGGTATCATTGTTGAGCAGACAAATCACCTCCCCGTTCGCGGATTCCACTGCAAAGTTGTTAATTGCTGAATAATTGAAGGCTGAATTGTAATCCAGAATCCGTATGCCGTTACGGGAACGTACAGATTCAAAATACGTATGTGTCTCTGCCTGAACACTGTTATTGTTGATGATAATAATTTCCAGATCTGGATAGTCAGTCCCGTTCAGCAGGCCGTCGACACAGCGTTGCAGGAGAGTCGCCTGGTCTTTTGTCGGAACAATAACGCTGACCAGCGGTGGATTGTCGAGTCTGTATCGGACCCGATACAGAGGGCGGTCCGGTGTCGGCCGGTATTCAACATCAGCACTCACTCCCTTTCGGGACAGATGCTCGTGAATTAACCGGCGACCGGATTCAACGAATGTCTCTGCGCAGTCTGTACCCGCACTGACACTCAGTGAACGATGTCCCCGGTGATAGAGTACCGTCGGGATGTGTTGAATCCTGTTGCCTGATGTGGCTTCAATACATCGTAGTGTCAGATCATAGTTCTCGTATCCCTCGAACCCTGCTCGATAGGACCCGGCATCCAGTACAAGCTGCCGGCGAAGCAAGGCCAGGTGGCCGATCATATCGCAGGACAGCATCATGTCCGGATTCCAGTCTGTCTTAAAAAACGGATCGATGCTGCGGCCGTTGCGGTCGCGTTGGTCTTCATCGCTGTAGATGATATCGGATTCGGGATTTCTGTTGAGTTCTTCCGCAACCAAATACAGGGCATGTTCGGCAAGTTCATCATTGTGGCCAAGAATCGCCACGAATTCACCGGATGCCATTGCCAGTGCAGCATTTGAGGATACCCAAAGGTGTTTGCGCTCCTGATGAAAGCAGCAATCAATTCGAGGATCCGACTTCTGATACTGCTTCAAAATTCTGCGAACACCCGATTGGTCCGGTGCATTATCCACAATGCACAATTGCCAGTTCGTATATAGCTGGTTCCGTACTGATTCGATGGCCGTCTTCAGTGTGTTTGCGGATGGTTGGTCGATGGTCATCAGCAGCGATACTGTTGGCCGGTTCTCCAGTGACTCGGTACGCTGCAGGATCGTCGTCTTGTCAGCATCTGTCAGCGTGTCAAACTTTCGAATCCATCTGGCGTATTCCTGTCTGCTGATACTGAACAGATATTCCAGCACCCGGTATTCGCTGTTGAAGCCCGCCGCTCCGCGACTGATCATCGATCGTCCGATCTTCAGGAACCAGTCAGGATGACGAAGCAGGGTGGTGGCCAGGAATGCAGCAAACGGTGGACTTTGCTTACAGGCGACGGCCAGTTCGAAGCAGCGAGCGGCGACTGAATGTAGTCTGCCACACGGACGTATCGTGTAGGAAATTTTTGTCTGCAGCGGTAGTTTTGACTTCCAGCGTCCGTAGAGAAAGCACAGTCGACGGTGTCTGTCTGCGTCCTCGGTTCGATACTGTTTTTCCAGTTCATCGCTGATCTTGAGGTGATTCCGGGAGAGTTTGGCCGTGATCTGCCTGGCGTACGGAGTTCCAAGTCTCCTCCGCAGTCGACACAGGATCCTGTTCAGGTTCCGGTAGTGAAGGGATTTGTCTGTGGGGGCAGTTTGCCGGCCGGTACGCAACACAACAGTTGCCATGGTTTCGTCGATATATCCGATGTCACTACAGGTCCCATAGAGTACCAGCCAGTCCAGTACCGCATTTGCTGAAAGCACGAGCGGCCAGTCCGGTGCCGGACTGATCAGGTCCCGACGTACGACTGCCGAACATTGTGTGATGGAATCGATCTTCAGCAGATCATCTGCGGAAAGTGTGGAATGGTCAGAACTCCGAACGACTGATGTCAGGTTGGTGTCTGATTCGTCGACACATTGAACATCATGGCAGCATACGGCACACGATGGATTTTGCTCCAGATAGTCGATCTGCCGGCTCAGCTTGGATTTCACCATCCAGACGCTGTCACAATCCAGTACGGCAACAAACGGAGCGGAGCACTCTTTGAGTACCGCGGCAAACGTGTGATTGGGGCCGACGTCTCTGCCGGTATGAACGATGCGCACCGTATCTGAATGTTTGGATGCGAGTTCTTTAAGTTTTAGGTGACGGCCTGAGACCGGATTATTGATGCCCACTACAATTTCTACGGCGAATTCCGTTTGCTGTCTGAGTACGCTGTCGATAGCAGCCGCTGCGGACGGGTGATCGTCGTCGTAGAGCAGGGCCACACTGACTTTGGGAACCTGAGGCTGCATCAATTTCGCTTCGTTGCTGTTAGTGAGGTATCAGCTGATGGGAACGATCTGTGTGGGAGCCATTTCACGATACGATGGTTGAACAGCAACAATACCAGCATCGTATGCCGGATGACTGTACTTCTGCGCGGTAAGACTGTCCGGCAAATCGGGCTGAGATTTGGAATATGATGCACGGAGGGCATCGAGCAGAGTCCTGGCTTGTGATGACATAGAACAAGATGACGGATTCGACGTGAAGAGAACGGCGTATACGAACATGCCGGGAGCTGTGAATGTCAGCTTCCGGGTTGACTGCTGTCGCAGAAACAGGCGATCCTCCTCGCCTGTTCCGCATGTGAATCTCTTCTGCTGTTTTCCAGAACCGGTTCCCACCGGTTGAAGTCAAATCAATAAGCAGTTGCTGTCGGTCCTACGTTTGATCAGATAAGTGAATAGAAATAAATTTCCGCTGAAATCAGCCCGACAGCAGAACGTCGCCTGCCAATCGCGGTTTGTGCGGCCGTATCGCAATCGAATTCAGACGAATGCCTGAAAACACTTCCGATGTGTCGCTCTGAATATCGGCAAAAATTCGTCAGAATCCGCACCGAAAGATACTGAACCTGCCAACACTGTGACTTGATTCCGTATTCGGAATTAGACCTGATTGAGTCAGGTCACTCGTTGGTGATCTTGGATATGCTGAGTCATTGACACCACCTTGCCGGAGTGTGGAATTGAGAGTTGGCCTGGATAACCGATCGATTTGCCTTCACCGTCAGAGAATTATGTCGAGACAGGGCAAGTTATGACTGTCATTCGCTGCATCGTTGTTTTTCTTATCTGCTTTTCCATTACCGGATGCCATCGACCGAATCGCGATACTGTCTCCCCCAGTTCAGCCGGTGATCAAGCTTCAGCTTCTGCAGATTCGAAGAACCGTGATTCTGATAAGACGGCAGACCAGGATCATAGCCAGGCAGATGAATATGCAGAAATGGAAGCCGTGTTGCCACTCTCAAATAAAGAAGTGAACACTCTCAAAGCGGCATTCCAAATGCGTCAGGCAGCGGTGTCTTCTTGGATGGAATCCAATGGAGCCACGCTTGCACAGCTTGAAAAGCAAATGGCGGCTGCCGCCAGGTCTCGCAATCTTGCCGGCGTCAGGAGAGCGAAAGCAGAGGCCACTCCATTGCGCAACGAATTGAGAGAACTCATTGACACGCATGAACAATCGATTCTCCGAGCGCTCTCAGTCGAGAACGCAACAGCATGGAATGCTCATCAGTTAAGTCAGCGAGTTCTGGATTCGATGAAAACGCTGGATTTAAACAAGGAACAAATCGGTCAAATCCAGATTGCGGCAGTGACCGTTGTTGAGTCCGTAATGAACAAAAAAAATCCTGATGCTGCCGGGTTTCTGATGTTGGAGAAGACGGCTGAGTCACAGGTGCTTACGTCAGCTCAGCGTGCCGCTTATCAGGTAGAAAAGAAAAAGAGCCCGCTGAGATTACTGCGTTGACAGTCATTGTCAGTGATGAACGGTACAGTGCTTCACAGATGTGATCTGTGGGTGGGCTTATCTCTGTTTTTGTGGTTGCCCCGATGGCATATGTTTTGGGGAACGTTCGAGCATTCTGATTCAACCAATGCTGCAAAGTGCGACACCGTTGCTTTCCCTGAGCTATGGATGTTTCACTGAGATGGTCAGCAATTTGCTGATGCTTTCGGAGATCACTTCAAATCTTCGGCCATGACTGTTTGTGGTACTGCATTTGCGTGTATGTCCTGTCCTTTCTTTGATACCTCCGATTTGGCTTCACCGGCAGGAGAGGAGACGTATGGTTGCATCAGACCAGCTGTCCAACGTCATTCCCGATCGTTGCTTTTTGTGTGGTAAACCATTTCGTGTTCACCCGTCTGTTAACTGTGGTGATGCGGTCTGCCCTCACTGCGGGGTTTTGGTATGGCCGCTCAAAGAACGAAAAACATTTGCCTTTGTCCCGCGATCTCAGTTTGGAAATGTTTATCTGTGCAGGAGTTCGGCCAATGGCAGGTTATGTCGTGTACTCAACCTGGCACCAATTCGTTGTCAGGATCAAAACCTGACAGATCTGATTGTGCGCAATGCGGGACTGTTCAAAACAATCCGGCACGAAAATCTGCTGAATGTTGTCGCCGTTGGTTCCACGGATGAACGACCTTTCGTTGCCATGGAACATGAGGACGGACTCTCTTTGTGGAGTTGGCTGCAGCGTGTCCGTCGACTGTCAACCGGAGACGCGGTCAATGTCTTACTTCAGTGTGCGAATGCTCTGAAGGCCATTCATGATGCTCGGCTCATTCACCGGTTTGTCAGTGTGGACAATGTCATCGTGGGAAGACACGGAAGAGTCCGGCTTTCTCCGGGTGCTCCACTGCACGCCGGGGGGGGGCTGAAATTTCCTGAAGCGGGGAACAGGATCACCTCAGGGCAGGCGTCGGGATTTCGCCGGACAGCCTCATCGTCCGATGTATATGCACTGGGAGTGATGCTCTATACAGTGCTTACCGGTCAGCGGCCCTGTCAGCATGACAGCAATCTCACCCCATATTCGGACAGCGTTGACGACATGACGAGGTCTCTATGCAGTACGGACCCTGCGATTTCAGAAGCTCTGCGCAATACCATCGTTTGCGTACTTGATGCGGATCCGGCCGTTCGGCCCGATGTGACGACGTTTTTTGAACAGCTCCGGGAAACGGCTCTGGCAAATCAGCATCTGACATTTTTATCGCAGTAATCGAATGACCAATCTGACACTGCAATTCCTCTGAGGGACTGGCTGGACGCGGTGTCCTTTCCTGTGCCGACGTTTCCTCGCTCTCGAAAACAGGTCCTTCAATGTTTGTTTTAGCGTAATGTGGTTAATCAGACGGCTGCTGGTACTGAAACGACCAGTCGCAAAAATGAGTAATCAGGTTCATTCAGCTGTGACCTGCTTAGCATCAAACGCGGGTTGTGCGAGTTCCGCCGGACGTCGGGCATCACTGGCTTGTTGCTCATTCATGATCGCAGGTACGATGGACGTATGACACGCTTGCTGAAGTCTTACCGCTGAATGTTGGGGGCAGTGACGAGACTCACACGACTGACGAATTTGATTCTGATATCGAAGCGGGTAATTCGAGCGGCAAAGTGAAGAAAGAATCGGTGATGCGGAAACAAGTCTGTCTGCCGATCTTCTGCATGGTGACGTGTTTCCTGGTCACTTTCGGCTGCCTGGCCGGTGAAAGTGAATCAAAATTTGTTCCGCCGGAGATGCACGTTCCCAACGGATTTGTCGTTGAAGTCGTCGCTGCGCCGCCGCTGGTTGAATATCCAATGATGGGATGTCTGGATGAACTCGGGCGGTTGTATCTGGCAGAGTCTCGTGGTCGGAACCTTGATAAGAACGGACTGCTCGCAGCGAAGCACCGTTTCATTCGCATGCTGGAAGATACCGACGGGGACGGCACGTTTGATAAGAGTACGATTTTTGCTGACGGCCTGGTCATGCCGGAAGGTGCTGTCTGGTATCGCGGGTCACTGTATGTGCTGTCTTCACCCTACCTGTGGCGGTTCAGAGACACTGATGGAGATGGTGTCGCCGATGAACGTGAGAAACTTGTTGGTGAAATGGAATTTAACGGAAAAGCCAATCAACATGGCGCATACCTTGGTCCCTGCGGCCGGCTGTATTTTTCAGGCGGCATTTTCGGATACGATCTGACTGGATCGGATGGTAAACCGGCATACCCAGTGAACAAGGGGACCGCACCGGGGGTGTTCTCCTGCCGGCCGGATGGCAGCGATGTTGAGATCTTTGCGACTGGCGGGATTAATCCGGTCGAGGTGGTGTTTTCACCGGAGGGTGAGTTGTTCACAACCTGTCCGATCATCGACACCATTGACGGCCGACATGATGCCCTGATCCACTGGGTCCGGGGGGCTACGGCCGGCCCCACTGATTTTCGTCCGCCGCCACTGCCACAAACGGGTTACCGCCTGCCGCCACTGATTCGCTGGGGGCAGGTCGCTCCTTCCGGGTTGATGATGTATCGTGGTGATGCACTGGGATCGAAGTATCAGGGACGTCTGTTCGCGACGCATTTCAATACGAGATCCGTCGTTACTGCCGGACTGGCACGGTTCGGTTCAACATATCGTTCCGTCGATGAACAGTTTCTGACATCACCGAATTCAGACTTTCATCCGACTGACATTATGGAGGATGCGGATGGCAGTTTGTTGCTGATTGACACGGGCGGCTGGTTCAACATCAGTTGTCCGTTTTCGGAAATGGCCAAACCCGAGATTCCTGGTGCCGTGTACCGGATTCGCAGGAGCCGCACCGAGCCCGAAAAAGATCCACGTGGTCTGTCTCTGAACTGGAGCGATCCTTCATTTGAAGAATTGTTTGCACGGCTCGGGGACGTACGGCCGTTCGTTCGTGACCGGGCCGTCGCCACATGGCATGCTTTGGGTCAGCGATCTTCCGGCGATGTTGCGGCCAGATTTCTGAGGGAGACCCTGACTGCAAATACACTGAACCGGCCTGAGTCAGCACTGGCTCGGCGAAACGCTGTCTGGGCTGCATCCCGAATTGGAACTGATGCGGCACGTTTGGCTGTTGTTGCGGGACTTGAGGATCCTCAAACTGACGTTTGTCAGGCAGCCATCCGCAGTGCCGGCATTCTTAGGGAACGCAGAGCACTGGATTCACTGCAGAAGATTCTGCTGGATCACAAATTGCCATGGCCGCTTCGCCGAACTGCTGCAACATCTCTTGGCCAGATTGGTGAGGCGGAAGCGGTTCCCGCACTGCTGAATTCTGTTGTGCGTGGTGGAGACAATTTCTTCCGTCATGCTGTGATTTATGCATTGATTGAGATCGATAACTTTGATGCAACTTCAAAAGGTCTGAATGCTGCCAGTCCACCGGTCCGACACGCGTCGCTTATTGCTCTTGAATCCATTGACGCGACGCAACTCACACACTCACTGGTGTCTCCCCTGCTGGAAACGGATGATGTTCAACTCAGGCAGGCAGTTCTGAACCTGATCAGTGAACGCGAAGGCTGGAGTGATGAGATCATTGCGTTTCTTCAGGAATACACTGCGAGAAACAAGGCGGATCCGAGTCGACAAGCCAGTGTACGCGGAGCGATCTTCAACTATTCAGGACATGAACGTGTGCAGGAAATCGTTGCGCAGGCTCTGCTGTCACCAGACACCGCGGCGGAGGTTCGCTCTGTTCTGCTGGAAGGTCTTGCCCGCGTGCCGACTCTTCCGGATCGCTGGGTTGATTCACTGCGCAAGCTGCTCACTGACGAAGCTGTCCCGGACGTAATTCGTGAGACCTTGGCGGTCCTTTCCTCTTCCGGAACCAGTCAGCTTGATGAAGCGCTACGGTCCGTCGCTGCGAACGCGAAGCATTCGGATGACCTGCGGGCAGCGGTGTGGTGTTGTCTTGCTGCCCGCGGAGTCGCGATTCCGGATACAGCGTTGACTCTTCTGGGGTGTCGAGTAACGGATCCCGCATTCGGCCCACTGGAACGCGTGGAAGCTGCGCGGGCGATTGCAGCTGCGAAACTCAGTGATCATCAACTGGTGGCTGTCACGAAATACGTGAAACAGGCCGGCCCCGTGGAGTTGCCGGTAGTATTGAGTGCCTTCGAAAAACGGTCGTCAAAAACAATTGATCCGGCTGTCGCGACAGCGCTGCTTGAGTCGCTCGGTCAGTCAGGCGCACTGGAAACTCTGTCGCGTTCGCAGTTAAACAGTCTGCTGCAGGGTTTTCCGGAACGCATACGGCAGGAAGCCGGTTCATTGACAAAGCGGCTGCAGACGGGTGACAGCAGTCAGATTGAACGACTTGAACAGATCTCATTGGAACTTGTTGAAGGTGATGTCCGGCGCGGCCGCCGGATCTTCTTCAGTAGCCGGTCAGCGTGCAGTGCCTGTCATCGAATTGCGGGCCAGGGTGGTTCGATCGGACCTGATCTCACACGAATCGGCAGTATCCGCAAACGTCGTGATCTGCTGGAAGCGATTCTGTTTCCGAGCGCGACCATTGTTAACAACTATGAAACATGGCTGGCTGTGATGACCAGTGGCCGAACACACAGTGGTGTGATCCATCGAGCAACGTTCCACTCCATCGTCCTGCGAAATGCTCAGCGTACGGAACTTCTACTCAATCGAAACGAAATCGCCGAACTGGTCAGACAGCCGAATTCTATCATGCCTCAGGGCCTGGACCGTATGCTGACGGCGGGTGAACTGAGCGACCTGCTTGCTTTTCTGCAGTCGCAGCGTGAGGCAGTGGAGAATTCTGTGCCCGAGTAGTGTCAGTACGATTGCTTCGACTGATCGGACCTGGTCAGACTGTCTCCGTGGTGATTTACCATGACATTTGGATTTGAAACATTTTACTTCTGCTGCATACAATGTCCGAACTGTCTGCTGGACACGAATTATGCTGGAAATCTCGACGGGACATCAAACATCGAATCGACGTGAGTTCCTGCAGATTGGAACTCTCGGTCTGGGCAGTCTTACGCTGCCAGGCCTGTATGAGGCACGAGCAGCCCTTGCCGGGCAAAGCAGTTCGATCAGCAACGACAAGTCGGTTGTCCTGTTGTTCCTCACGGGTGGTCCAAGTCAGATTGAGACCTTTGATCCCAAAATGACGGCGCCCACCGATATTCGCAGCGTTACGGGTGAGGTTGGAACGGCAATTCCGGGTGTGACGTTCGGCGCGACGTTTTCGCGGATAGCCCGGCTGGCCGATCGAATGGCTGTTGTGCGTTCGTTCACGCATAGTGAGAGTGATCATACGAAGGCCGTGCAACAGGTGATGCGCGGCGGCAATACTGTCAACAATGCGGGACTAGGGGCGATTACGGCTCGCCTGCGCGGCACCAGTCACGTGGATTCCGGTATCCCTACACAGGTATATTTGAGCGCCAAAGAAGTTGACCAACAATTTGACAAGGAACGACTTCGGTTGCTGGAGGCGGCCGGACCGGGGCAGATGGCCGGAATCTATGCTCCTTTTCAGACCGGGAGTCGGTCCGGTACCGCGGGCAACATGCAGTTCAGGATTGCACAGTCTCGACTGGACGACCGGATTGCTCTGCGTCGGGCTCTTGATGAATTGAATCGTCAGGTCGATATCCGCGGGAAGATGGGTGAATTGGACAGGTTTGAAACTCAGGCGATGGACCTGCTGTTTGGTCAGGCGAAGGCTGCCTTCGATGTGTCACTGGAGGATCCACGACTTCTTGCCCGTTACGATACGTCACATTTTACGACCGGAATCCACGAAGATCGGTCTTCGTCGCTGGGGCACCAGATGCTTCTGGCACGCCGACTGTGTGAAGCGGGCTGCGGTTTTGTCACCATCCACAATCCTGGCTGGGACATGCACGGAGGACCGAGGCAGTACAATATGCCGAACGGTATGCGTGAACTGGGCGGTCCGGTGGATCATGCCGCCAGTGCTTTTCTGGAAGACGTGGCTGCCCGCGGCTTAAGCGATCAGATTCTGCTGATCATCACAGGTGAGTTTGGACGTACGACAAAAGTCAAAGAAGATGGCGGACGTGATCACTGGCCTCATCTGAGTACGCTTGCCTTAGCCGGAGGCGGACTCAACATGGGCCAGGTGATTGGTCAGTCCGATCCTCACTGCGGTGAACCTCAGAGTGACCCGGTCACACTTGATCACCTCTTCGCTACTGTTATGCATACACTGTTTGACGTTTCCAGACTGCGTGTCGAAGCAGGTCTTTCGCGTGACATCATTGGTTTACTGGAACGCGGACGGCCGATACCACATTTGCTTTAAGACGTCATGGCCGCGGTCCACCGGGTTCGATTCCCTGCGGTTCGGGCATTTCTTCGGTGATGATTTTCCAGTTTGCTCCCATCTCCCGCATCTCCTGGAAATCCTGTGACTGATAGGTAATTGCCGGAGCAGGCAGATTCTCGACACGGCCCTGATGGACACGGGATTCCATTGCGGCGTCCAGAACGGCGGTGGCCAGCAGTGTTCGTTCCACCGGATACGGTGCGCGCCTGCGAAGGATGAATCGCTGGATGGAGTAGGCCAGTGCCTTGAACAGGTTGCGATTTCGCCATGGTCCCACATAAAAACTGGTGGCGAGCGGCTTGGGATCACCCTTGATTCTGCAGGAAAAATTCCAGCGAAAGTCGTTACTGCCAACTCTCAGAACCGTCGCCCGCAGACCATCGTGGTAACGTAGCAGGATTGCATGTGACGGAATCACATTCCCGTCGACGCTGCCGGGTTCCACAAAGGCACGTAACGGGGGATGGTCCGGTCCCAACTCTGCCTGAATCGCTGCACTGGCCAGATCCGCCGACCATTCACCCGCATCCGCGGCATGCCAGACATCATCATCCTGCAGGAAACGAACGGATTTGATACCCGTTTCTCCACCTGCGCGAAACTCAATCAGCGATTCAAGCTGTTCCAGACTGTGAAAGTCATACACCTCCAGCGGCCCGCCGTGAATGGCAACGGCTTCGTCGATTTGTATACCGTTTTCAAGTTCAAGCGGAGGTCGGCGCTGTGCCAGCGGAACGGAGCTGCCGGCCATGAAGGGGATCTCCTGTTGCTGAGCGGTCTCGTACATTTCCAGCGCCCAGTCCTTTCGATAGGAAAGGTGCTTGTCGTTGAACAAGGGGACGCTTCGACCGCTGCGTTTCATCACAGCAACGATTTCGTCGAAAAATCGCTTCCGTGGATACATCCGCTGACCCTTGCTGTTGACCGGATAGTCGCCGAATTCTGCGATCGAGAGTACACCGTCAACAGCCAGTGACTTTCCACCGAGACAAAGTGCGCCGTCGATGGTCGGGAAGATTCTGATGCCGTAATCGTCTGCGACATCTCGCGCCATATCCCGATCCTCAGGGAACTGATCAACATAAAAACTGACGACATCGACGCCAGGATCGGTCAGGACGCCATTGTGATAATATGGCTCCAGAAAATTTTCCAGAATAACGTGCGCGTGGCTGCGGAAAGAAAATTCCGTCAGTACAACTGCGACTTTGGGACGCCTGCCATCCGAATCTCCGTGCAGACTTCCACTGAACGCTCCCGTGAGCGAAATTCCTGCTGCAACGTGACCGGCCCGCGAGAGAAACTCACGGCGGTTGGGATCTGCGTTGTGATCTGGCACACTGTTCTCCCCGGAAACAACGTTGGTTACTCAACGACGATACTGGTATGTGCTCGTGCGACAACCGGAAGGTTGCCGGCGTCCATTGCTGTGCCCCTGACGGTGCAGGTGACCTCACCGGTCACTCGCGTATTGGAGAGGACTTTGATGCGGAGCTTCGCCTCAGACTGGTTCGGTGGAACAGTGACGGGATCGGCAGCAAGTGTTCCTGCGTATCCGGGCGGCACTTCCAGTTGCAGTTCAACCGGCATCGGGAGTTTTCTCGCACGCAGAATCTGCACAGGCAGTTCAATGGATGTCCCGCGCTGTACCGGAACGTCCGGAGGCTGCTGTGTGATCTTAAGTAGCGCGCCTTCGATCGACATAACGATGCTGCCTTCCATGGAGCTGACCAGATGACGCACATTTCCCGCCGGATCAGGGACCTGAGCCACGGCAATGAGTGCCATTCGCTGAGTCAGATTGGTGCCCAGCCACTCCGGCATATAGCTGGGATAAAAAGCACGTGTGTCTTCCGCTGGAACCACGATTTCCTGAGGGCCGCTGATGCCCTGTCGATGTCGAGACTGGTTGGCAGCCATCATCAGCCGTACCTCGCCTCCGAATCCTTCCAGTCGTTCGACGATCACCTCGCCAGGATGCGTGGTTCCGCGATGTACGGTTCGCCCTCCATCTTTGTCAACCGGGCGTGCCTTACAACGCGGTTTCATGGTCATTGCCAGTAACGTACTTCGCGTTACCCGCGTGCCACTCGCCTGAGAGACTGCAGTGATTTCCACCATATTCGCAACGACTTTAGAATCTGCCGCGGAGGTCAGCGGAATTTTCAATTCGCTTGCATCAGCGGCAATAACGAGATCATCGGGAGTAGTGAATCCATCAGGAAGTCCGTTCAGCTGAATCAGGATTGGTTCGGCAAATTTTCCGTTGCGAACGACGTTGACAGTCAGGTCGGTTGCAGCACCCAGAGCTGCATTCAAACTTTGTGGAACCGTGAGTTCAAACCCTGCATCGGGAGGTGAGACTACTGAGAGGTGAAAAAAGGCCAGTGGCGTGCCGGCGAGACCTGTCACATGATCGCTCACGACAACAGTACAGGGGCCGTCGGCGGGTACGGTAAATTCCAGAGCAGCATCCGTGGAACCGTTAGCGTCATCGTTGGAGGCCAGTTGGCTGCCTTCAGGACCCAGAATTTCCAGTGCAACGTCCAGGGGAGACCCGATCTGCCGGGCCGCGACCTGCAGATTCCATATTTCACCCTTTGTCCCTTCAAACCGGAATCGTTGTTCGCCGGACGATTCCAGTTGAGACGTGATCCCGATCGGGCTTAGCGAAAGCTGCTTATCAGACGCGGGATTACCGACGATGATTGGCGTGTCACTCATCGGGAAGCTAAACGGCGAGGCGAGACCCACCGGTGTTTCCAGCTGGTATTCCCAAGTGGTGATTGATGCATCTTTGGGAAATGACACATCGCATGAAATTGATTCAGGTTCCATTGTACCAGTCGCAACTCCAGGTCCGAAAAAACGGACTGAGACTGTTTGCCCGCGTTGTGCGACAGCCGGTACGGCTGCGAGTACTCTGGGGCCTTCGGACAGATACAGCCGGTAAACGAATGAACCGTTGCCCGCGAAGTCAATGTCTCGCACGCTGACGACGTATTCAGTATCGGCCTCAGCCAGAAATGTGAGCACAGGATCGACGCCTTCTGTGTCCACGGCATCCGCCACCAGACTGCCGGCGATATCTTTTACTTCCAGAACTCCGTGAACCGGTGTTCCCAGCTGATGTGTAAACAGTTTGCAATTGACGAGCCCTCGCTTTTGCGGGATGAATCGATACCGGTCAACTTCTTCGATGCGGCTCAGGCGTCCGGAGACTGTGATCGGCAGACCGGGCAGCGCCTGAGGTCTTCCGTTGCGGTGTTCGGCCTCCACGACTTCAATTTCGTTACTGATGACAAACCTGCCGATATTGCTGACCCCGTTTGCATTGGCCAGCTGCCATTCAATCATCCCGGCCGGCATGTCAGCCGGAATCGTGATTCGTGCAGGAACCTCTCGTGCCAGTGGCGCGTCCGCAAGGTTAGCTTTATCACCTTTCCAATACGGAGGAGGTGTAATCAGGATGTCCCCGGGAGGGCCCAGAATCTCCAGCCGGACCCGCGAATCATGTACGAAGAACTGCGTGTCCGGCGTCAGATTGTGACCACCCAGCCGTACGTCGACAGTTGTTCCTGCCTGTCCACCGGCGGGAAAGACGTACCCGATCTGTGGCGAGGTTTGGGCGAAAATACTGTTGAACCCCAAACCGACTACTGTCAGCGCTACAAGTAAATGGAGTCGTCGTCCGAGCATCGGATTGTCCGTTGAGGGGATGAGATTCAGCATCCGGATGAATAAGAGACGGGTTTCGAGCTGATTGAAAGTTTGGCTCGATGCAGCGTCCTGACAACACCATGTCGGGGCTGAAGAGGTGTCGTTGTGATGTTCTCCGACGGACTGGCTCTGTCAGTGACATCCATTCCGAAACACTCACGATGCAACACTTAACCCACCAGTTCCCGGATCACCTGACCATCCGCAAGAATGGGCACGGGACGACCCAGAGGGGTGTGGTAAGTTTTTTTTGTATCGATTCCCATCAGTTGAAAGACTGTCTGAAGCAGGTCTTCGACACCGTAGGGTTGAGTGACGGGGTGTTCTGCGTATTTATTGGTTGCACCAATGACTCTGCCAGGTTCAATTCCTCCCCCGGCAAACAACACACTCTGGGCCGCCGACCAGTGGTCGCGGCCGGCCTCCTTGTTAATCCGAGGCGTGCGGCCCATTTCACCCATCATGATGACCAGCGTGGTGTCCAGCAGACCTCGTTCTTCCAGATCGGTGACCAGGGCTGAGAATGCCCGATCGGCATGGGGGATCAGATCGTTTTCCAGACTGGGAAAGCAGGTGAAATGTGTGTCCCAGCTTCCGTGGTCGACTCCGATGAATCGGCATCCTGCTTCCACCAGCCTCCGCGACATCAAAGCGCACTGACCCAGCGATGTATAGCCGTA
Organism: Fuerstiella sp.; assembly: GCA_022447225.1. Taxonomy (NCBI): domain Bacteria; kingdom Pseudomonadati; phylum Planctomycetota; class Planctomycetia; order Planctomycetales; family Planctomycetaceae; genus Fuerstiella; species Fuerstiella sp. The sequence continues at coordinate 197,927 of JAKVAZ010000002.1, forward strand.
TCTTTCTCTCACGGTGTCCGATTCCGCATGGATGTCGAATGCCTTTTGGGCTTCGGACGATGTGATGAGATCGAACGCTTTATCGTAGTAAGTAGACATCTCACGGGAGCGACCCGTTGACGCGACAGGACGCAGTGCCTGATCGACACCTGCCAGCAGACGCTTGCGCAGTGCAAGGCGATTTGAGTCAACCCCTCGAACGAGTCCCAGATCCTTAACCTGAAAGTCCGGCTGAACAGGATCATTTTCGATGACAAAGGGGCCGTACTCGGCGCCGTAAAACCCCGGACCACCGGCATTCATCATATTCGGCAGGTTCACGTAAATAGGAACCTGACTACGGCGGCCAAGTTCACGCGAAATGACCGAACCCATCGACGGGTAGAGTGCATTTGTTGGTGCACCGCCACCCTGTCCGTCACCAAAGCCGGCTCGACGACCAGTCATCATGTAGTGATATCCGGTCTGGTGGCCGTTATCTGAATGTGCGTGGCTGCGAAGGATTGTGAATTTGTCAGCAATCTTTGCACATTCAACGCAGTGTTCACCAAAAAATGTTGTTGGTACCGAAGTAGGAATCGGTTTGTAGGGTCCTCGAATCTCAGTGGGGGCATCCGGTTTGAGGTCCCACATGTCGATGGTGCTGGGACCTCCTTCCAGGAACAGCATAATACAGGCTTCGACTTTTCGATTTTGGACACTGGCTGCATTCGCTTCGAGTGCGAGCAAACCCGGCAGCGACAGACCGGACAGCATTCCGGTTCCGCCAATTTTGAGAGCCTGTCTTCTGGGAACTCGATCGCAGTAGCCGTTTCGAACTCCGCCGGATTTGAATTTCATCGTTTACCTCACCGAATCCATACGTAGCCCGGTCCGACTGGCTGGTTCTCAGTCGTGTGCTGCCACATACCTGTGTGTCATCATCGTCGAATATGCCGGTAGAGCCAGTGGGACTCTCTAATTTGCGACTCACAGAACATAAATTACCCTCATCTGGTCAGCAAAATCCGGTCCATAATCCGCATCGGTGAATGAGGCCTCTGCCGGCTCTAAATCATTTGCTGATAATATGTTATTGCGTGACGACTGCACGATCCCTCAATGATTGTAAAGGAATTCCTTGGAGTTCAACAAGGACCAAAGTACGTCTTCGGTTGCGGTCCGGCGATCGTGTTTACGGAGGGAAAAAGCCTGCAACATTAACTCTGTTTCGGCTGGAGTAGGAAATCGGGCCACGGCGGAAAGGTACAATTCGTCGACCACTGTCTTCGCTGACAGGTTCGAATCAGCCAATTTTCGGGCGACTCCATTGCGGGACTGGATCTTGCCAGCCACTTCCGGCGAGTTCATCAGGTGCAGAGCCTGGCTGATTGATGGCTCGTTACTGCGCTCACACTCGCACACGGTCGTCCGCAGTGGACGTCCGAAAACGCGAAAGAAGTATGACGGCATTCTGTTGTCCCAAATCTCAATTGCCCGGTAGCCCTGCGGCCAGCCATTGAATTTTTCGGGAACTCCCGTTCCCTGGCAAATGGCATCCAGTAACACCTCGGCTGCCAGCGGCTTATCAACCGAATGAGAGTGGTTCTGTAAATCTCGCTCATTCCATTTGTTCGTCTGAGAACTCAGCTGATAGACACGGGAATTCAGCAGGGTTCGTGTGAATGACTTCAGATCAAAACCAACGTTATGCATATGTTTTGCCAGGGCGTCCAGCAGAGCTTCGTTCGAAGCAGGATTTGTGCTTCGCATGTCGTCAATCGGTTCAATCAGGCCACGGCTGAAATAGTGTGCCCACAGCCGATTGGCAATCGTACGAGCCAGAAAGGGATTTTCCCTGGAAGTCATCCATTCCACCAGAACGTCCCGACGATCGGGATGCATTGTAAAGTCGGCCGGCGGTGCTCCCAGCGCACGAGTTGGTATCGTCTCTTCCGTTCGTGGATGATTCAGGTCACTTCCGCCTTTGGAAAAAACGGCCTCACCACCGACCGGCACCGATTTACGCTGGACTCCGGTAAAGAAGCCTGCCAGTGCGTAATAGTCATCCTGTCCCCATCTGTCGGATGGATGGTGATGACACTGGGCGCATTCGATGCGAACTCCCAGGAATAGCTGGCTGATCGATCGTGCCAGGACATCCGGTTCCGTGACAGCTTTGTAAAATGCGGCCGGGCCGGTGGCCAGTGTGCGCCCGCGAGCCGCGACAATGTCACGAACAAAATTGTCGTATCGACGGTTTGTTGCGAACGACTTCCTGAGCCAGCGATTCATCGCGATCGCTCCGCGAGGCGTAACAGCCGCTCGGTCTACACGGAGCAGATCGGCCCAGCGCATCGCCCAAAAATCCGCGTATTCAGGTCGATCCAGTAATCGATCGATGAGTACTTCACGTTTTTGGGCACTGGAGTCTTTAAGGAATGTCCGGGCTTCATCTGCAGTAGGCAGCGTGCCGATCGTATCCAGAAACACTCGACGCAAAAACTCAGAGTCACTGGCAAGATCACTTGGAGGGATTCCGAGGAGTTCCAGCTTGTCCCAGACAAATTGATCCACAAAATTGTGTTCCGGCGGACGAGGGAACGGCGGACTCTGTTGGGGCAGTGTAAGTTGGCAGACAGTAACCTGGTCCATGTATCGTACTGAAATTGCCACTTCTCCCGGCAGATCAGAAACCTGGACCCATCCGCGACCGTCGACACTGCCAATCGTTTCAGCATTGGAGACGTATTCAGCTTCGGTCGTCACACAACGCCGGGTACCAGTCGAATCGATCCCGGTGACTCGCAACTGCTGTGCACCATCCGCATACAGGACGCGGTGCTGCGGTTCCACTTCAATTGCCACGATCGGTTTCACCTTCGGTGAAGAAAACGGTGCTCCTTCAACAACCCAGCGACTGAATCGACGGTAAAGTGCACTGTGGAGTTCAATCCTGCGTCCACCGCCATGAGGTACCTGCGCGGTGGCCTTGCGAATCAGCAGACTGTGGTCCGGCATCGCCGGTGTCACGCGGCGACTACGCCCGTTTCTGACAATCGCTTCATAGTCGCTCCCAGGATCATGGCCGAACACACTCAGAGCGAAACCGTTCTGCCCGCCGGATTTTCCGTGACATCCACCTGCGTTACACCCGGTCTTGGTAAGCACGGGTATGATTTGTTGTTCGAACGAAACTGGTACCGGTTTCGTGAGGCCGGTGACTGTCACCGGAATGTGCAGGGATTCGAATGCAGTCAGAGAAAATTTTTGGAAAACGATCGAGTCTGTCAGGGGGCTGACAATAATTTCCGTCTGACCTTCGCGGTAAGGTGAGACTAAACCTTCCGGGGATACGTCCGCGATGGCGGGATTCAGACTTCGGTAAGTCACTGCTCGGCTCAGATCGAGACTGTGAATCAAAGTCGATTGCTCTACCGCAGAACCCGTATGCGACGGGAACGACAGCGTCACTAAAAGCTGCTGCGATGCTTCAGGATTGTTCAGTCGAACCTCATTCGGACTGACGGTTACGTCGGCATTCGTCGAAACACAAACGAGGCTCGTGAACAGCCAGCCCGTGATCAGAGTGATATTCCCTGTACTATACCACTGATCCTGCATTATTTTCATTTCATTCAGTCACGCCTGGTCACGTCATGGTGTCTTAGAATTGCGCTACCAGCGAGCTGAGGGAAATCAACCAAACGAACGTTGGTTGGTCTCATTGACACATGCTGTCAAGTCAACTGGTCGTTCTGCGCAACCGTCTCCGAGTGGTTCTGGGCCGCCTGATTTCACGGAGCATGATTACGATTGTAACAGGAATCGTGTCTGTCTTCGCAATGTTTGCCACAATTCGCACATCGGTTTACGACCATTGGAGCGTCAGATTGACGGCACACCGGCTATGCTCTCGCCGGATCGGCAGCCTCCTTCTGCGTTGGCATCAGCAGTACAGCCACGATGCCGGTCAAATACATAAAACCACAGACTCGTCCCACCAAGTCGTAACGCCCCTCAAACTGATCCTTCAGGGCAAAAGCCGTTAACAGAATCAGTGCGGCGACGATAATTCTCCCGAAGTTGAAACTCACCCCACCACCAGTTGACCGAACTCGCGTCGGAAACATCTCGGGCAGACAGAGTGGTAACCAGCCGAAGAAAAATCCACTGAAGAATCCGAGCGCCCTGACCCACGTTTGAAAATCACCGGAATTCGGATCCGGCAGACTATAGAGCATTTGAGTACATGTAAATGCACAGACGCACAGCACCGCGTAACAGATTCTCCTGCCCAGAAGCATTGCCAGAGCACCTCCCAGCAGACTGCTGATTGAACCGGTCCATGCCCGGTTGAAAGAGGTTTGAGCTTTCTTGTTGGTTGCGGTTTTCTTAGACGCTGTATTGGTATCGTCTGCTTTTGTTACGCCGTCCTGCTTCTCTGCGATTTGTGCGAGACGCGTTTCTTCATCAGCTTCGGCTGCCCAGTAACTGGCCCAGTTCGCCACTCCCCAGCCGCCAAATAAGGGAACGAATGCCAGAACAATCCCTATTAAAGTAAGTCTCCGGTACGGGGGCGAAAAGACTTCACCCATCCCGACTTTGGCCGGTCCATTTTTGTCATTTGATGCCGACTGCTGCCGGAGCCATTTTGGTGATTCCGGAACAAGCAACCAGCAAGCGATCGCCAGCAAAATTGGTGTGCCACCGGCCATGTAAGTCCATTGCCAGTCACCGGGATTGACATCCTTGTGGATACAAAGGTAGGCAAACAGGGCGATGCCCACATTGGCGGCGGTTCCCAATATGCCGGCAAGGATAGGTTTCGCGGTGTTGGGCCAGGCTTCCTGAAGGAGTGCCATTCCATTGGGCCACATTCCACCGATTCCCATACAGGTCAGGAACCGCAACAGCCAGAAAATTTCGATTCCTGGTGACAAGAGGGAGACCAGTGAAAAGACACTGTAGACAGCAATGCTGAGAGCCATTGCCCTGGAACGGCCAAACCGGTCTCCCACCCAGCCGAAGACATATCCTCCTGCTGCCGCGCCCAGTAAAAATGCGACAACAAGAAATCCGATCCATTTCGGAACAGCCGCACTTCCTTCCGGCAACAGTGAGGTTGCAACGGAATGATACGTGATGCTGTTGATCGCCATGTGTGATCCGGCGAACATCCATCCGAGGAATGCTGCGCACAGGACCGTTATTCGCTGAGACTGCCTCAGTGATCTTTCATTCTGTGCAGCTGCGGTTACGTCATCGGCCATAACTTTGTCACCGTTGTTTCAGAGTGCCCATAATAAACCGGAGTGCCCGGCATTCGCAAAAATCCATTTATTTTAAATCTTCAGGCTGTCTGCAACGAACTTGTATTCATCCTGTACCGTTGTTCTCCAGCCGTGATTGTTCGGATGCCCTGTGCCGTGACGACCAGTCAGCTGATGATCAGTGTTCGAGTCTGATGTTGTCGTTTTCGATGGAGTGGGTGTTCCCGGACGAGGATTGAACACCAAAACGAACCAACACCTTAAACGTTCTTGTGTCCGGACGCGATGCTGTGGCGGCCAAGTGACGTCCAACCGTCGAAAACACTCGATATCGAGCTGACGGGGCCTTTCTGTTTAGCTTCAAGACGTTTGCACAGTTGTGCCCGATGATCGCAGCAGTTCTGTGACAACTCTCGCCTCACTGACGACCGAATCTGTCAGAGTTTCCTCGCGTCCATTGTGCAGGTACGTGAGTGCCTCATGGTCCAGTCCCAGCTGGTGCAGGAGGGTTGCGTGGAGATCCGGGCAACTCACTCGCTGCTCAACGGCTCGATATCCCAGTTCGTCCGTGGCACCATGCACACAGCCCGAACGGAAACCACCACCGGCTAACAGCAGAGAAAATGCGTGTCGATTGTGGTCGCGGCCGGTTTTGTTTTGAGAAATCGGCAGACGTCCAAATTCACCACTCCACATCACAATGGTTTCATCAAGAAGACCGCGACTTCTGAGATCGCTGATCAGGGCTGCAGAAGGCCGGTCAACCTGAGCCGCGATCGCATCGATACCACCCACGAGGTTCCTGTGCTGGTCCCACGGCATAAACCCGTTGGTATTCGGGGTGAGGATCTGTACGAAACGTACCCCGGCCTCAACCAGCCGCCGGGCCATCAGACATCGTGTTCCATAGTCCCGTGTCGTCTCATTGTCCATTCCATACAGCCGCTGTGTCTCCTGTGTCTCCGACGAGAGATCAAGTAATTCTTCGGCTTCTACCTGCATCCGTGCAGCCAGTTCATAGTTTGCGATCCTTGCTGACAGCCGCGTGTCGTTCGGGTAGAGCTCCTGGCGTTTCCGATTGAGTCTGCTCAGCAGGTCGAGTGTATTGCGCTGCGCTCCCTCGGGACGTTTTTGAGCGGGATGCAGATTGATGAACGGAGGTCCTTCTGTCTGAATTTCCGTGCCACGGAACGCTGCGGGCAGCCATCCACTGTCCCACAGAGCGGTACCGCCGTTTGAGTAGCCGGTGGGTGACCGCAGAACCGCATAGGCCGGAAGGTTTTGATTCTCGGTGCCCAGACCGTAACAGATCCACGAACCCAGAGTGGGACGGCCGGCGAAAATCTTTCCGGTGTGAACCATCCGCAATCCCTGAGGATGATTGTTGTTCTCGGTGTACATTGAGCGGACCATGCAGATGTCGTCTGCCTGTGACGCCAGATGCGGAACCGCACCTGAAAAGTCCATGCCACATTCACCGTACTTTCGGAACCGGTACGGACTTGCCATCAGTCGGTTGGTTTCACTTCCGGTCTGAAATGCTTCGACTTTCTCAGAGTGAACAATGCCATCACGCTTTTGCAGGTTCGGTTTAGGGTCGAACAGATCCATCTGACTGGGTGCGCCGGTCTGCACAAGCAGGATCATGGCTTTCGCGGCGGACGCTGTCTGTGGTGCTCTGAGATGGACGGGTGACCGGATTCCTCCCGTGGAGGCGGACGTTTTTTCTGACTGCATCAGGTGTGTCAGGGCAATTGAACCAATACCCAGTCCGTTGCAATCAAGGAACTGCCGACGTGAAGCAACTGTACCCATAAGACGTGACTGCCGTGGAAAACAATATTCCGAAAAAAGAAACGAGACGTATTTACAGTGTCCGGATACCTGTGTTGCCGAATATCGACCCGACGGCCCCAACTGAGGGGCTGATATTTTGACGTGTGTTCATGCATTCATTCTGCATAGAGAAATTCGCTCATATTCAAAATTGCATGACAAAGATCCACCAGCGCTTCCGCTGAGGCGTTTTCATCAGCGCCGAGGAGGACTGTTTGCTGCTGAAGATATTCCAGACACCATCGACGTTCCGTGTCCGTTGGTTTTCTGGAGACAGCCAGGCGGAAGGCTGTCTCAATCTGCGGCTGCTGTTCCATTCCTGCCATGTCGCGAACGCGCTGAGAGAACTGCTCTGCCTGAGCGCTCAGAAATTCGTCGTTGAGCATCATCAGAGACTGAGAAACCACGGCCGAGGGCTGTCGTTCGGAGCAGGTCGTACCAATCACCGGCTGATCAAAAACTGTCAGCAGCGATGGATTGTATGCTCGGCGAACCAGCAGATAAATACTCCGCCGATGTCTTCCGGTCTGTTCTTCCACCACACGGCCGTCAGGATTCGTCTGTGTTCGGACCGCCGGACCGCCCATTTCCGGATTGAGACTGCCGGCAATCGACAGCAGTGAGTCCCGCACGACTTCTGCATCCACACGGCGCAGCCTCATTCGCCACAGCAGATGATTTCCTGGATCAACGGATTCCGCGGTCGCGTCGCCGGCTGAACCACAGTGTGATGACTGACGATAGACCGTCGAAGCAACAAGTTGCCGAATACACTGTTTGATGCTCCAGCCACTGCGTTCAAAGTTGGCGCTCAGCCACTCCAGCAGCTCAGGATGCGTGGGAGGCGTCGCCTGCAGGCCAAAGTTGCCGGAGGAGGGCACCAGACCTTTACCCATCAGGTGCATCCAGATTCGGTTTACCATCACTCGTGCCAGCAGAGCGGAGGCCGGCGTATCGGGACGTGTCACCCAGTTTGCCAGTGCCGTCCGTCGCCCACTGGTTTGTCCCCTGACTATTTGACGGTCTGACACGTCAGTGTGTTCAACATCGGATCGATGAGAATCAAGAACAGTCAGAAACCCTGGTTGAACCTCGTCGCCTGGATGTTCATAGCTGCCACGTATATGCACATGCGTGGCCGGCGCCGGACCGACATCCCACAGAGCCTGAATTCTGCCTGGAGACAGGCGGCGTAATTCGAGTGTGCTGATCTGCGATTCGAGCTTTTCGGTTTCCGCTTCGGCAGGCAGGCCGTCCAGCTGTTCTTTCAGAACAGAGATCTCACGATCGAGTGGCTCATTGTGACGATTCATCTCCGTCAGGCCGGCTGCTGAAACATCCGGCAGCGAACGGTCAATGACTTCGTCGCGATACCCGATGACTGCTTTCCAATTTTTCGAATTGTAAGCCGGGGCAAGTATCGCCATCAGGCTGTAATAGTCACTTTGCGGCAGCGGGTCGTATTTGTGATCGTGGCAACGAGCACATTTGAGTGTGACGGCAAACAGCGATGTGCCGACGATCTCCAGTGTGTCATGGATGACTGCGTAATGATTGGCCGGAATGTCACTGATGGGTTCGTGGCTGAAATCCTGTGCTGTGCGAAGAAATCCGGTCGCAACAAGATGCTCGATGATCTCCGGCGTAAATGTTTGGGCATTTCTCCAGTCGACGGCTTCATCGCCTGCCAGTTGCTGACGGATAAAGACATCATACGGTTTATCCGAATTCAAAGAGTTGATGACGTAGTCGCGGTAGCGCCATTTTCCTTCGGCAAGTACAATCCCGTCCGGATTCATGTCAAAACCGACGGTGTCGGCATAGCCCACGACATCCAGCCAATGTCGTGCCCAGCGTTCCCCAAAACCTGGTGACTGCAGAACCCGTTCGACCAGTCGTTCCCACGCGTTCGGATGTTGATCATTCAGGAACTGATCAATCTCTGCAGTATCCGGTGGCATTCCGACCAGATCCAGATACAGCCGCCGGATCAGCGTCGGCCGGTCAGCGTCCGGAGAAAATCCCAGGTTGGCCGCTTCAAGTTTTGCCAGTACAAACGCATCCACCGGTGACCGAAGTCGGTCACCGGTCTGAACCTCAGGTGGATCTGTTGGTGTCAGATTCTGAAATGCCCAGTGATCGACATCCTGAGACCTCAGACTGCTTTCAGACATTAAAACGATCGAAATCGCAACAAGGATGTCTTTTGACTGGAGCATGGCAATCTGCATCTGAAGGACGATGAGACGTAGAATACGCCGGATTCTGACGAAGTCCAGGTTGGAATGAACTTTGTCTCCTGCTTCCAGCCTGAACAGTTGTTTGCGGTCATTCGATATTGTTTTCAGAATCTTTAGTACAATACGAACGTTGTTGCAGCATACCGACTGCAAAACTGGTCAGTACGTCGACCGCCGCATCACGGCGTACTGAAGACAGAGATCAGTGCTGTGGCCAAATCCTGATCAGGGTTTGGCAAGGTTGTGGCCGTCTGATCTGCGCGCATAATTCTCCGGTCACCTTCTGTAACTGAAAGAGTCATCGATGTCCGAAATTATTCTCGCCGATCCGCTCCCGCCACTGTTTGACGAAGTCAGTTCCGGTCAATTCACTGTCAAGTCTCTGGATTCTGCTCCTGATGCTGACTTGCAGCAGGCGACCGGGATTGTTTCCTATGGTCACGACATCATTGACGGTGAGGTGATGGACAGATGCCCACGTCTTAGAGTCGTCAGCAATCATGGAGTCGGCGTCGATCACATCGATGTTGCTGCTGCTGCCCGGCGCGGAGTTGCTGTGGGGAATACTCCTGGTTGTCTGGATTCTTCGACGGCAGATATGACAATGGCACTGATGCTGTCCGTTGCCCGAAACGTTGTGGTCGGAGATCATTTTTCCAGGAGTGCTGAATTCACTCACTACGACCCGGCAATCTATGTCGGTCAGGAAGTGACGGGCAGCACACTGGGCATCGTTGGGATGGGCCGCATCGGCACGGAAGTGGCCAAACGTGCGAAAGCTTTCGAAATGAGAGTCCTGTACTTCAATCGAAATCGTCGTCCTGAAATCGAGGAATCGGTCGGTGTTGAATTTGCTTCGTTTGATTCACTTCTCAGTGAATCTGATTTTGTGTCTTTCAGCTGTCCGTTGACCGACCAGACACACAGGATGATCGGGGCACAGCAATTCAAACAGATGAAGTCTTCCTGCATCCTGATTAATGTGGCACGGGGCGGTATTGTTCAGACCGATGCTCTGCTGGATGCGCTGACTTCAGGAGAAATTGCGGCGGCCGGTCTGGATGTGACTGATCCGGAACCTTTACCCCGAGATCATCCACTGCTTAAGTTGAATAATGTCATCATTACGCCGCACCTCGGAAGTGCATCAAACCACACGCGCCGTCAGATGATGCAGATGACTGTTGACAATCTGGCAGCCGGAGTTGAAGGTCGCGAACTGCCAACATCCGTTTCGGCATCATAATCCTGTCCTGTATGGCTACAACAGGCCTGCCAGCTTTGCCAGACCGGTGCAGGCCGCAAGCATGACGCTGACGATCACGATCAGAATCGGGATCTTGATGGATCCACGCAGCCGTTTAGAGACGATGAGCACCCCCGTGACCAGTAGCGGTACTGCGACCCGACCCAGCAGGGTCAGTGTTTCTGCGGTCGGTGGTGAAACGGTCCGGAGTGTGAACCGGAACAGTCCCCAGGCCACCAGTGCCCCGGATACCCACAGAACCGCGTCACCGGCGGCCGCTGTCCAGGTTACAGGGTTGGTGACCGATCCTATGACAGCTCGATCGAACAAACGATTGGGAAGACGCTGGGCAAATTTCATAATCGTCACCAACTGCCACGGAAAGTTGATTTCCGATTTCCCTTTTATCATTCCCTGTACCAGCAGACGCGCTGCCTCGTTGACATCAACAAGAAACGGCTTCGGAGTCTTTTCGCTGTCGATCATCGGTGTGTCGATAAATCCCGGATGAGATGTGATCAGACGCACCCCGGTTTTCTGAAAATCCAGTTCGGAACGGAGTGATTCCATCCAGGAAGAGACTGCTGCTTTGCTGGCACAGTACGGTCCCATTGTTGGTAGTCCGCGGAAGGCGGCTACCGAAGAAATGGTCAGTACGACTCCCTCTCTGCGTTTGAGCATCGCCGGCAGGACAGCGTTCATCGCATAAATCACGCCAAAGAAGTTGATCTGCATGGTGTTCTCAACGAGTTGCACATCAAGTTCACTGGCTTTCATATTGGGACTGACTCCTGCATTTGCCACCAATATGTCCACCGGCCCCCACTGGTCCACAGCACGACTGATCGCAGCATTAACGTCATCCTTACAGGTGACGTCGGCGGTCAGCGGAAGCGCGTTTCCTCCGCGATCAGCAATTCTTTGAGCAACCGCGTCCAGTCGTTCCTGTCGTCGAGCCAGCAGAGTGATGTACGCACCATGAGCTGCCATTTCCATTGCCACAGCTTCACCGAGTCCCGATGATGCCCCCGTAATGACAACGTGTCTGTTTTCAAGATTTAAACGTTCCGTGCCCATTGGAATTCACCACCAGTTCAGGAAATACCTCTGAGGTTTGCGGGTTTGGAACCGGACAGGAAGTTTGTATGCCTGTGCAGCGGATGAATGCAGGTCATTGATCTGACACTGAAACAGGACAATCCATGTTCCCTGTCAGAACGGGCATCCATTCGGATCTGCCCCCCCCCCCGGAAATTCAAAGATTTTCGACTGCTCTGAGCCCCTTACGTGCGGCTGCCCGGATAAAAAATCCTGGTGCAAATCGCGACGCCCACGAATAAAGTTTGGCATCAAGACCGAAAATGACCTGTTCACGTCTGTTTACGATTGCGTCGAATATCGCTGCTGCCATGTCTTCCGGCGAAATACGTGCCACTTGTTCGTCGAACATCCGGACGAGATTGGTTCTGTCTTCCGCATTCCTGTGCCGGGCATTTCTAAGTATGTTGGTTTTTACCTGACTCGGATACGCCAAAGTCACACAGATATTTGTGTGCGTTAACTCAAGACGCACCGATTCTGTGAACCCGCGGACAGCGAATTTTGAAGCGCAGTAGGGTGCCTGCAGCGGCACACCTAATAGTCCGAAGCTGCTGGACACGTTCACCAGATTCGCTTCGGGGCGTTCACGAAGCATTGGAAGAAATGCAAGTGTTCCGTTGATGACACCCCACATGTTGACATTGATAATCCATTCAAAATCTTCCTGTGAAACTTCTTCAATCTTCATAATGCCAAGGGCCACTCCGGCATTGTTCACCACGATATCTGTCTGTCCGTAGTGGTCCCGGACGTGAGTCGCAAAGTCTGTCATCTTACCGCGATCGCTCACATCGAATGCCTGCCCTGTCACTTTGCCGCCGAATTCCTCCACCGCGGTCTGTGTCTCGGCCAAAGAATTCTCATTGCTGTCGTTCAGTGCCAGGCGTACCCCTTTTCTTCCAAGCTGCAGTGCGAGTTTTCTGCCGATTCCTGACCCAGCTCCGGTGATGACCGCAACAGACTGTGTTAGATCCATGTTTTCAACTCTAGGATGCTGACGGGATCACGCGACTTCGAACAGGATTCATCAGTCGCGATCTTAAACACACTCTCGTAGCTAACGCCAAGTATCTTTCAACAGCTGTCGCGTGATTCATCAACGAATCTGCTTTGGAGACGTCACCTTTGAGCCAAATCCGACTGCAGTCACACATGTCGATCCGTGGTGATGACCGGACAGCCTGCTGCCAATCGGGTCTTCTGCTGAGCGGAGCAAACCAGACAGACTTAATGCTCAGAGGATTCGAGATGAAAAGTGAAAAGGATGTCGATCAGCGACGCCATCCTCACCGAATGAGTCCTGCAGGGCGTTCCTGCGACTCCGAAGTGTACTGTCCACGACGTCGAATTCACCCTGGCATCGCCTCGCCGCGGTTGGCCACGTCACCGGATTCAGTCGGTAAGCGGCCACGTAATGAATATTTGCAGGGGGCATGGTCCTGGGCCATTCTCACGGGATTCGTGGGACCCGGTCGGGCTTCCGGTTACGAAAGACGGAAACCGAAACGGTACTGTTGCGAGTTTGAATTGACCCCAAGGACGGACTACAAACTAAACAGATATATTCCAGCCAATCTCCCGCTACCGTTCACAGGGTGGACCATGAAGCTTTCAAATCTCACGGCCGTCGTCTCGATCTTCGCTGTTGTGGGGGTAACCATCAGTGGCACTGTGCAGGCTGCTGAGAAGAATGACTTTATTCCAGCTACGGATTTCTTCCGGATCCCGGAGAATATTACCCTGGATTTATGCAGTGGTGTGTCGGTGAACAGCCAGGGGCATGTCTACCTGGCGCACAGAGGCCGGAACCCCGTAATTTGCTTCGATTCCAGTGGACGATACCTGCGATCGTGGGGAGACAAATTCATTGGCAGTGCCCACGGCCTGCGAGTTGATCCTGACGACAATGTGTGGGTGACCGATATTGATAAGCATGTCGTGCTCAAGTTCAGCCCGACAGGTAAACTTCTGCTGCGAATCGGTCGACCTGGAAACGCCGGTCTGGCCAACGATCAATTCAACAAACCGGCGGATGTAGCCTTCGATGCGAAAGGTCAAATCTACGTTGCGGACGGATACGGCAACAGCCGCGTGATGAAATTTTCCCCCGACGGCAGGTTTCTGTCGTCTTGGGGCTCTCCCGGAACCGGTCCGGGCGAATTCAATCTGCCGCACACGATTGTGGTCGCAGCGGACGGGCGCATCATCGTTGGTGATCGATTGAATAACCGTATTCAGGTTTTCAATGCGGACGGTACACATCTGGAGATCTGGGACGGATTCACTCCTTTCGGTCTGGACTTCGACGGAGACGGGGTCTTGTGGCTGGCCGATGGCAAGAACCACAAACTTCTGCAGCTGGATCACTCGGGGGCAGTTCTGCAGTCCTGGGGCGAACCGGGCAGGGGGCCTGGTCAGTTTGATGTGCCACATATGCTGGCAGCGGATGAAGCCGGGAATCTTTACATCGCAGAAATTCTCAACAGGCGACTTCAAAAGTTCACGCGAACGCCCTGATTTCAACTGGACCGATCGTCGCTCTGAGCGTCCTTTGACGTATGTATTGGACGACATTCAGTGAATGTGTTGAATGGCGAATCGGGATTGACAGAATTCAGCCGGCTGGCTGCACGTCTGGTTCAGGTACTGGTGCCGTGAATCGTCGGTATCGTTGCTGACGATATGATTGTGACTTGTTGCTGTCGGTAAATTTACTTTTAAAGATGATTTCGCTTTCAAGTTTTTTCACGGACGACTGTCTGCATTAACCCGATGAACTCAAAAAACGTCGGATGCAGCGACTTACTCAGTCATCAGTCAGTCGTATGATCACAGATAATGCACTGTGACTTTTCTACAGAACAGTAACTCAGAATACCGCCACGTTTGTAACCATAACACTGTTGCCTTCAGGAAGGACTCATGAATCTGTGTCACCGGAGATCCGTTATGCTGACAACACTCACGTTTGTCGTTCTGACTCAGATAACAACAGCTGACGTTACCCGGTTTCCCGTCACGTCACTCAATCGGCAGCAGCCGCGCATCCTTCAAAGGATCTTTGATCGTCGCACCGAAGTGTTCGGAACGACGATACTGGCCACGCCCAAAGTGTCAGATGCGGCAATCACGCATACGGCCGGTATTCTGGCCGAATTTCTTGACAATGATGAGGACGGGAATGTTGATGTGCCACGGGTTGCCGGTTTAATGCGCGAACGTGGTGCAACCATGATCGTGTTCGTCAATGAACGAGAATTTGAACAGCACGGTGAAACACTGGAGAGTCTGTTCGATAGGAGAGTCCTGCAGCCACTGTGGGAAACAGAAATTCATCCTGATGGCGCGAAACAAGGACATTTTGACGCAACGCTGGAGGAAGTTCTGCATCTCATCACAGTCACGGGTTATGCGGAGGTGTGGCCGGATGCATTTGGCCTCAATTCTCGATCGCGTCTTGCCCAGGCCATGGATATCGCTCGAGGTGGTCGGTTCCGTCGGACTCCGCGTAGGTATCCGCGACAGGCCTGGTTCACTTACAACGATCGCACATGCGACTATGAGTGCCAGATGGTTGAGTATTTCTACTGGGGCCTGACTTCACTGCAGGGTGGTCAGATGTTCCCTGGTCGGCTCGAGCAGATTCGTGATGAATGGCCACTCAATACACCAAAGAAATTCAGGTCGTATGACGCTGCTCTGTACACTTTGCTGACAGACCCTGAGTTCTCGATGCCCATGCGACTGCCAAATGGTCGCTACCGTGACCAATAGCGGACTGTAGTCCGAACGTCGAACTAACAACACTTTGACTGTGACATACCAGCCCGTGAAAGGTATCATCCCCTGCGACATCCCGCGTTTCAGCCCTGATGTAAGCGATGTCTGTGTCACATAAGAGAAGCGACGTCCGAGTTTTTGTCACTGATCAGCAGTCACTCTGCGCCGAATGTCAGCAGATACTGGAGAAGTCCGCGTGGGTTATGGTGACCGAAGAGTCTGCTGTCTGTTGTCTTTCATGTGCCGGTCTGGATCATCTTGTCTTTCTGCCCGCAGGCAATCCGGCGATGACCCGGCGTGCGAAGAAACAAACTGTCCGTTATGCGGTTGTGTTCAGGAGGAGTCATACGAGACCGCGATACGAACGTCACGGGCTGCTTGTTGAGAAGCCTGCACTGCATGCGGCAGAGCAGCAGTGCATCGCGGATGCGGATGTACGGAAACAGAGACAGAAACGGAATGCGTTTCGACGTGAAGCACTGCATGTCGAATATCTGAAAAGATTTGCCGAAAAGGTGCGAATGTTGTATCCGGGTGTTCCGTACGACCGTTCCGGCATGATTGCATCACATGCGTGTCGCAGGTCCAGCAGACGCGTCGGGAGAAGTCGCGCAGCAAAAGCGCTCAGTAATCAGGCCGTAACGCTTGCCGTTGTGGCGCATGTTCGCCATACGGAAACAATTTACGATCAGATGCTGGCCGATGGCATTGAACGTTGCCGTGCGCGACAGATGGTGCGGAGTCAGGTCACCGCCTGTCTGCAGAACTGGGCTGTGCAGCGTCCGCATGCACGGTCATGCTGAATAAGTGGTCTGTCCGGGGGTTAGTCATGCCTGAGTTAGCGGATTTTGCGGGGCTGTCTTAAGGAAAGTCGGACTGCTGATGGTCGTGCTCTCATTGTTGAGGTCACCGGTTGTTGTACAGTTGCCGGGTACCACGCTGACGAATGATGGGGGATCTGGGTTTTCGTGATAACGGTGCTGCTGACAAGCGGATTTCAATGTCTGCCGAGGTATACGGAGCCGGGGTGAAATTGTTCTCTGTTGCCGGAAAGCACAGTCATTTTTGGTGCAGATATTGGTGTTCGGAATTCGGTTTCAATACCTTTTGCAGGTCAGATACATATGAGTTCAAAGACGTTTGTCGGGCTTTCCGACGTTAACTGCCGTACATCATTGGCTACCAATGACTTTGTCTGTGCTTAACCTGCTCGCTCAGCAACCGGCGCCCGAGGGATTGCAGATTCTCGATTACGTCGTGGTTCTGATTTACCTGAGCGGAGTTTTAGTCGCAGGATGGTATTTTTCTCGCCAGCAGGAAGAACAGGAAGACTACTTTGTTGGCGGTCGAAAACTGCCGTGGTTTGCAGTCGGACTGAGCATCATTGCAACGATGCTGTCAACCGTGAGTTACCTTGCGACACCTGGTGAGGTGATCCAGCATGGTATGGCGATGTCGATTGGCTTGCTGGCGACACCATTTGCGTTTCTGCTCGTTAACTTTATGTGGGTGCCGTTCTTTATGCGGCTGGGAGTGACCAGCATCTATGAGTACCTGGAACATCGCTTTGGTCTGGTGGCACGCCTGACGGCAGCTGCACTGTTTGTTCTGATTCTGCGATTGTTCTGGATGGCCACCATCGTTCTTACCGGTTCACGGGCTGTTGCGCAAATCACACACGAGAGCACCGAACGACTGTTCGGTCTGAGTTGGTCGCCTGATCAGTGGCTGGTTGTGGTACTCCTGAGTATCGGTGTGTTCGCAACCTTGTACACCATGCTCGGCGGGATCAAGGCTGTGGTATGGACTGATGTGGCTCAGTTTATTGCCCTGGCAGGAGGGGTGGTGCTTACCTTGTTGTTCGTTGTCTGGAAAACGGGGACAGGGCCGGTTGACTGGTGGACGAATACAACCAGCGGTAATGCTGTCGGCCACAAACTGCCACCCATTGCCAGTTGGGATATTACCACCAGAAACACGATCCTGTTTACAGTTTTGGGTGCTGTGTTTTGGACTGGTTGCACCTTCATCGGTGACCAGGTGGCGGTGCAGAGATATCTGACAACACCATCTGTTAAGGCCGCAGTCAGAGGGAACATCGTTAACTTTGTCGGAGACTTCCTGCTGATGGTTATGCTGTCGCTGTGCGGGATGGCCCTGCTTACCTATTACCTTGATCCGTCATTTCAAACAGAAATTTTCAAAGGAATTACCAATCCGCGGGACGAGAAGGTCGCGGATCATGTGTTTCCTCATTTCATTGAGTACGGATTACCGGCGGGTATCTCCGGAATGGTCGTTGCGGCACTGTTTGCAGTGGCAATGTCCAGTCTTGATTCAGGAATCAATTCAGTGGCCGCCGTGTTGACCATCGATGTCTTTGGACGGTTGAGTTCACGTGGGTCATCCACACGCAGTCTGTGGTTGCCGCGGATAATCACCGTCTGTGTCGGGATTGGCTGTACGCTACTGGCCTTGACTATGCTTCGTATCCCTGAACGATATAACATCATTGGAATTACACTGCGGACGTTCAACTGTGCGCTCGGTCCACTGGGGGCCATGTTTGTCGTTGGCATGTTCGTTCGACGAGTCGGTCAGGCTGCTGTTGTCATTGCGGCATGGCTCGGACTTGCGGCAGCGGTCAGCCTGGCCTGGTGGGTGGAACTTTGCTGGTTCATCGGTCTGACCGACTACGCAACATTGTCTGATGCCACCGACAATCTCGTCGGGCCGAGTCCGTTTCTGATCGTACCTGTTTCAGCCGTGGTTACCTTTGTTGTTGCCACCATGTTGAGCTGGCTGTTTCCCGGAATGTTGGGCAATTCCCGAGTGAATGAGACGGACCGGTTTCTGTGGAAGGCCGTGGTTGCCCGTGAAGGGTATTAGAGTCCTGATATGTAGCGGATTGCGACTGCCGGCTTCCTGGTGCACAGACCAGAGCAGGGCCGGCTCGCCAGGATTTGTCAATTTGCAATTGGCGGAGGCTGCGCCGTACGAAGGAACCTGGTCGTGAACAGTACAACTCAGGCGATCGACGTGCACGCACACTATGGCATCTGTCAACGTGCTGATGCGTCCGTGCTGTTTAACGACTGGGTCTCAGCGGATGCAGCGACTGTGGTCGATCGAGCGAGTCAGGCTGATATTCGCCTGACGATTGTGTCGCCACTTTCAGGTCTGTTGCCGCGTGGACAGGCGGATGCAGTGAGTGCCAATCGAGAAGCCGGCGAGATCGTTCGGAACACTCCGGGGCTCAGACAATGGGTCATCGTTCATCCTTATCAGCCTGAGACATTTGTGCAGGCGGCAGAACTGTTGAGGACACCCTTGGTGTGTGGGTATAAAAATCCATCCGGAAGAACATCAATATGAGATCCGTGAGTACGGCGATCGGTTGTTTAAGCTGGCAGCTGAGTTCAACGCGGTTGTGCTTGCTCACAGCGGCGATCCCCTGAGTCTGCCAGATGACTTGACATCGTTTGTCAACGAGTATTCCAATGTGCGGCTCATTCTGGCTCACCATTGGTAATGGTGGTGGAGCGGCCGGAGATCCAACGCTGCAGGTGCGTGCGATTCAGGATTGCCGGCACGACAACGTTTTCGTTGATACGTCCAGTGCCAGATCCATACTGCCGGGCCTGGTGGAGTGGGCCGTTGCTGAGATCGGATCCGAACGGGTACTGTTTGGAACGGATGCTCCATTGTATTCAACGGCCATGCAGCGGATACGGATTGATTCAGCGGAGATCACGGACAACCAGAAATTCGACATACTTTACAGGAATGCTGAACGTCTGCTCGGGCTCGACAGTTCTGACTGATAACGTGTGCTTTTATTTGCCGTCCCGGCCCGACATCGTTGTGGAGCCGATTCAGGATCGGCAGAGCCGCCATGGATGTTGACCACAGCAATCACTGAATTCTTCATTTAAGATCATACGGACTAAAGGTGTATAACAATGAACCACTGTGTACTGGGATCCAGCGGACTTCTCGTTTCGCCGATCAGTCTGGGAACGATGACCTTTGGTGAGCCCGTGGCTGAAGCACAGGCCATCAAACTGGTGCATGGAGCCCTTGATCTGGGAATCAATTTTGTCGACACCGCCAACGTGTACGAAGGATACAAACGGTTTCTCGGCAGTCCCGGCGGCACGGCCGAAGAAATTGTTGGAAAAGCCATCCAGGGGAAACGCGACAAATTTGTTTTAGCGACCAAAGTTGGGGCTCCCGTGGGAGCCGGGTCTCTGGACCGCGGGTTGTCGGCAGTTCATGTTCTGCGTGAACTGGATCGCAGTCTCAAACGGTTACAGACTGACTACATTGATTTATACATCATTCACTGGCCGGATAAGCTTGTACCACTGGAAACAACGATGACAGCGATGCAGCAGGCTGTCTGTCAGGGAAAGATTCGACACTTTGGAGTATCTAATCATAGTGCAGCGCAACTTTGCGAAATGTTGTGGCTGGCCGATAAGAACGGCTGTCCGCGTGTGGTTTCATCGCAGATCCCATTCAGTCTGTTGCGACGGGAGTTTCAAAATGATCTCTCATTCTGCGATCGTCATTCCATTGCTGTGACGCCGTATCAACCTCTTCAGGGGGGATTGCTGACCGGAAAATACACCCGCGGCGCCGCTCCGCCGAGTGATTCACGGGCCGCCGAAAAACCGGAATGGATGTGGGAATTTGGCGATCAGTTGTTCGACCGACTGGAGCGGATTGAGAAACTGGCGGCGGAAATCAACGTACCGGCGAGTCAGTACGCGCTTGCCTGGACGCTCGGACAAACGGCAATGAAATCGCTGGTCGTTGGTGTGAAGAGCATGAAGCAGATTCAGGACGCCGTCGATTCTTTGGAAATTGAAATTCCTGACGCGCATTTTGAACAACTAGATGAAATCTGCCCGCCACCGTGGCTGCAGCCGGATCCACTGCGCGGTTAGATTCGGGCCACACGTTATAAGCAAGTGTGTTCGAGGCATCGGGAGTCGCCTCGGACGCAGACTCAATATCGTCACGCTGAATGTCGAATTCGAATCATCCTTCGGTTCACGCTTGTGCAGCGCTCTTTGCGTCGTTCTTCTGCCACGCCGCCACGCGCGGTGCGTAGTCAAGTGCCTGGGCAACAAAGTCGATGCCGACCTGATCTTTCCAGGTATTCAGCAGCGTGTGAAACACTGGTCCCGGTCGACCGTCACCAACTGTCTGTCCCTCGAACGATGTGGCATGCACCAGAGAGTAGGTCGTCGCCGTGCAGAAAATTTCTTCTGCGGTCAGTGCTTCGTAACGGCCCAGGTTGGTTTCACGGACCTCGATGCCTGCAATTCCTGCGAATTCGATCGTTGCGTTTCGGCTGACTCCATTCAGTACATTTCGCGGTTCGGGTGTGAAGATCACGCCGTTCCGGACCAGAAAAATATTCCACCCAGGTCCTTCAGCAAGAAAACCATCGGGGTCCAGCAGGACAGGCCACCTGCCGCCTGCGCGCTGTCCCTGCAGTTCGGCCATGCGATAGTGGACCCGGCTTCGCGTCTTCGCTTTCAGATCCAGCAAGTGAGCGGGAATGGTTTGCTGGGCGGGGATCATGATTTCCACACCAGTTCGGTAATTGTTGGCAAAACCACCCGTGTGCGTAATCAATGGCCAGCAATTGATCGAAACCGTAGGTTGCACGCCTGCGCCGAACGCACTGCTGTAGAGCGGCAGCGGACCTCGTGACACATCGTGCATGATCTGCCAGTCCATATCATCAGCTTCGGTTGGAATATTTCGTTCCAGGGTTTCCCGTGTTAATTTTTCCATTTCGTCAATCGACAGTCCGCAGTCAATTTCGAGCAGTCGCAGCGAACCATAGAGTCGGTCCAGGTGTTCGCGCAGACGAAATGGTTTGTGATTGAATGTGCGTGTCATCTCAAACGCCATGTCGCCATACATGAGTGCCGAATCAAAAATCGACACCCGGGCATCACACTCCGGGACAAATTTTCCATTCAGGTACACAAGTCTGGCTGACATCGATTGATCCTGTAGTCTTGTAATTGTGATGACCAGTTCATTGACGTCAGGAGTGTATGACGCACCGAAAGATCACGGGAGTTTACCGGGATTCTTTTTTCTCAGACTGCTGCAATCAAAGCGCGCTGAAACTGCGGTTTCTTTGGCCGATCGGGCAGGAACTGATTGGCTGCCTGAACAGGTGCTGTCGGTACGGTCGGCAACCAGTTGGCTGTGTGCCGGTCGAGTATTTTTGGGTACCTGTGAAAAATGCAGCCGATCGTGTCACACGCTCTTGTGATAACTGGCGAAACCGTCAGATTCTTCACACCAGCACTTCATCCAGCGGCAATCCCTGTTGCGCGATCGGATGCGGACGGCGGGACTGATCGTAAATGGAGGCCGTGGTGTCGATTCCCATTGCAGCGTAGATGGTGGCGATCAGCGATTCAGGACTCACCGGGTCGGAGGCAGGCCACGCTCCAACACGGTCGGACGCGCCGTAAACGTGTCCGTGTTTGACGCCTGCTCCGGTCAGCAGCACGTTATGACAGTACGACCAGTGATCGCGGCCTCCCTTCGCATTAATCTTTGGTGAACGACCCATTTCGCCCATGACGACAATCAATGTTTCGTCCAGCAGTCCGCGGTCATCGAGATCTTCGCACAACGCTGACCAGGCCTGATCCAGGACCGGGAGTCTGTGATTCCGAAGAATGTGAAAATTTCGCTGGTGTGTATCCCAGCCGTCCTGATCGATCTTCAGTTTTTCGAAGACTTCCCAGGTGACAGTCACAAAACGCACATCCGATTCGATGAGTCGTCTTGCAACCAGCATTGAGTGACCGTACAGGTTTCGGCCGTACCTGTCCTGCAAACGAGCGTCTTCCTTTTCAGTGCTGAAAGCCCGCCACGGGCTGTTGGGGCGATTTGCGCTGGTCAACAGATCGAATGCCTGACGTCGCGACTGATCAAGTCGATCGATTGCCTGCGTCTGCTCCACTCGACGAAATTCATCGTTGAACTGTTGTGACAGCGATCGTCGTTTGTCCAGCCGGTCGATTGAGATTCCATCCGCCAGACTCATTTCCGGCAATACAATGTTTCCTTTGACGCGCTCGGGATAGGCGTATTTGCACTCTTTCTCACTGTACGGTTCGCACTCGGTCATAAACGGATCGTACTGACGTCCCAGGAAACCTCCGTAGGGGCCAGGTCGAACGCTCGCCTGACCCCAACCGGTGTAGCAAGGCATCCAGACCGACGCCGGGAGTTCTCTTTGTTCATTTCTGGCGAGGTACTGAATCACCGAATTCATACTGGGGGCCTGTGTCGGCAACACTGGTACCGCTGATTCGAGTTTTGCGGCACGTTTTCCGGTCATCGTGTACAGCAGGCCGGCGCTGTGATCGTTGTGCGGATGCGTTGCAGAACGAATCAGTGTGGAGCGATTCATCCATTTCGCCATCTGTGGCAGCAACTCACAGTAGTGAACACCCGGAACGCTGGTAGGGGTCGAGCCAAATTCACCACGGACTTCCACAGGTGCGTCGGGCTTGGGATCGAACGTGTCGTGCAGCGGAGGACCGCCAAACAGATAAATCAGGATGACCGATTTTGCTTTGCCATTCTGAGGCAGCGAAGGTGCAGACTGTTCCGCGCGTATCAGATCGGGCAGTGTCATCCCCAATAGCGACAGTCCGCCGGCTGTCAGGACATCCCGGCGTGTGACTCCGCCACACGTTCGTTTTGGATTTCCAAGCAAAGTGATCATTGGGAACACACTAAGACGGGACAGCAACACGCGGTGTCGGAAGTCGCTGCAGACCTCAGCCCTTTTTTGAACGGACTAACGAGCGTACATTTATTCTTGTCCAACTATAAAAAGGTTACAACTGTTATTGTGAGGTCGACATCAGCTGCGGTTCGGGCCGTGTTGCGAGTACAACAATAAATTGGTGACTTTCGGGCTACATTGTTCCGCAGGACTTAGAGGCTGGTCTGCGGGCAGTTACGTTTCTGAGGAACCGCAGTGTTTGCGAAACACGGTTCAGACAATCCGGAAGACGTTGTTGACAGCAAACAAAAGGCCTGTCCTGGTGAGTATTCCATCGGCATATTGTGCCGATTTCAGTGAACTGACATTCCCACGCAGGCATGTTTCCTGTTGGCATCTGCCCTGACACTCCACGGCGGCTGATGGGTGAGACAATCCCCTCCCGATAAAGTCTTTAAGCTTTTATGCGAATCTGCCATGTGCCACTGTTGCGGTTTCGTGTGTTGAAACTGAATGGCGGCAGGCAACTCGACCGGAGCCGGCAATTTTGCGAATGGACCATCGGCAGGAGGAAACCGGGTGTCACAAAACGACCAACAACCGGCGAATGTTGCTGGTAGTCTGATGGAAGAGTTTGGTGGCTCCGTTGTCAACGTGTTGCTGGGGGGGCTGCTGCTGTGGGTGGGGCAGACAACCTTTGAGCACAACGGAGAACTGGCTGGATTTCATCAGCAGCTGGCAGGGCTGAGTGACCGTCACCAGACGCTCAATAACCGGGTTGACGGGATGGTCGAGTCACTGAATATCCGAACCAGGGGACGATTCACTGCCGACGACGGGGAAAAACTCTCCCAGAGGATCGATTCGGTGCAGCTGTCGACTCAGTCACTGCGTGAACAGTGGCACGATCGTTTGGCCGAATTGCGGGTCCAGGTGTCTGCTCTGGAAGTGAAGGTGCAGGCGTCTTCACCAGGATCCGTGCAGACGACGGCTGCGTTTGACCCATTGGCAGCCACACGATTTCACGGAGAGCTCAACAGTATTCGCTACGAAGTTGATCGACTCGGTCGTGCGATCAGTACTCTGTATCATCACAGACAACCTTATCCAGCGCCTGTCGCTGACAAAGCCGCGTCGCTGCACCCGACAGGTTATTCGAGTCATTCCGGGATTAGCCGCTGATCTCGACGGCAAATTCTTCAGCTTATTCTTCAATTCTTCGGAGTGTGGCTCCTGCTGCTGCATTATCCGGAGAATTGCGGTGTCTGTGGAGATGCACAATGGGGTTGGAAACGCAGGTGGCAGCAAAACGGTGAAGAGTTCGGACTCGCCATGTTGTCATTGAATGGCCGCTGTGCATGGCATTTGGTCGTTGTCGTCGACGCGGGATATTGACAGTGGATATGCTGGTATGTCACTGATTTTTCTGTGAACTGAGTGAGAAAAATGCCATGGTTAAGAGATTGGTCGTCTTTGTCGGAGCAATATTTTTTGTCGGATCAATCGTAGCCTGTCTGGCGGCTGGTGCCGGCGGAGCTGATTTTGAGCATTTGAAATCTGTTAACTGGCATCAGTGGAGAGGGCCGGATGCCAGTGGTGTGTCGACCGATGCGGATCCGCCGGTGACGTGGAGTGAGGACCGGAATATTCAGTGGCGAGTACAGGTCGACGGTCTGGGAAATTCCACTCCGATTATCTGGCAGGACAAGGTCTTTTTGACGACTGCAATCGACACCGGACGCGTCGATCCCTCACTGACACCACCGGACGAACAGCCCGAGCGTCCATTTGGCATCAGGTACCCAAACACCTTCCATCAGTATGTGGTTGTTTGTCTCGATCGGAAATCCGGAGATGAAATCTGGCGGCGTGTGGCAGCAGAAACGGTGCCTCAGGAAGGACATCACAGTGACAACAGTTTTTCTACTGCGTCGCCGACGACCGATGGCGAACGACTGTATGCGTGGTTTGGAATGGCAGGGTTGTACTGCTACGATCTTAATGGAACGCACCTCTGGGACCGTGATCTGGGTCCTGTGAAGACTCGACTGAGTTTCGGTGAGGGGGCTTCACCGGTCGTGTATGGTGATCGGCTGGTTGTGGTCCGGGATAATGACGGACAGTCATCTATCACCGTGCTCGATTGTCTGTCAGGCAGAACGGTATGGCAAAAGGACCGTGATGAACCCAGTTGCTGGGCAACACCACTCATCGTTCAGCACAACGGGACGATTCAGGTTGTTACCAATGCTCACAACCGTGTGCGGAGTTACGACCTTGCCAGTGGAGACCTGATCTGGGAATGCGGCGGACAGGTTTCGAACGTGACTCCGTCACCGGTGGCGGCAAACAACACAGTGTTCTGTATGAGTGGTTATCGAGGATCGGCACTCTTTGCTTTGCCGCTTGACGTATTGGGTGACATCACTGATGGAGAAAGAATCGTGTGGTCTCAGTTGCAGGGCACACC
Source organism: Fuerstiella sp. (assembly GCA_022447225.1). Taxonomy (NCBI): domain Bacteria; kingdom Pseudomonadati; phylum Planctomycetota; class Planctomycetia; order Planctomycetales; family Planctomycetaceae; genus Fuerstiella; species Fuerstiella sp. Next base: position 223,632 of record JAKVAZ010000002.1, read on the forward strand.
GTACATTCCGTCACCTCTGCTGTACGATGGCCGACTTTATTTCAATCAGTCCAACAAGGCGATTCTGACCTGTCTGGATGCGGAAACCGGCAGGGTCGTGATTGAGCGGACCAGAATGCCACAGGTCCGCGGGATTTATGCCTCTCCTGTGGCGGCAGCCGGTCGCATTTATTTCGTGGGAAGACGCGGAACCACGCTGGTGCTGGAAAAGACCGATCGGCTGAAAGTGCTGGCAACAAACAGGCTTGCGGAGCAGTTTGACGCCTCTCCGGCGATAGCCGGAGATCAACTGTTTCTACGCGGGAAACAGCGACTCTATTGCGTCGCTAATCACGGGTTGTAACTCACAGGCCCTCGTCACATTTAATAAAAATAAAAGCAGAAACTCCGGCGAGTGAATGAGTTCAGGCAAACATTTCTGCGTGTGGCTAATGCCCGTATGTATTGGGACTGATATCAATGTGACCGGGTTTTACTGACGCCGGCCGGAAATTGCTGTTGGCATCGGTATCACACTCGTTGATTGCGTGGTGGACATGTTCCCGGACCATAATAGTGATTTTCGAACTGCTCCCGCGGGGGAGACGTTGTCATTGATGACTTGTCTGTTTTGACAACAGGCACCAGGAAAACGTGCTTGTCATGGACTCCCGCACCTTTCAGTGCGAACATTTAAGCCTCACCAAATGGATGGCTGCTTCACAGACGAATACCGGTCCACCAAACATTCTGACTTCTGTGTCACTGTGCCTTTGCTGATATGAGTTGTTCTGCTTAACGGGAATTGCCCTGATCAGAGTTTGTCACATTATCAGGACTGCGCTCAGTGTTGTCCCATCGCCGCCTTTCAGCGTATCGGGTTTGTTTACCGGCCGGTTTCGGCAACAACTGCCGTTCAATGGTCTGAATTCGTATGCCTGCCAGGTGATTCCACGATAATTCTGCCGGATGCAGTGGATTCCCACCATTTTCGGCGAAAAAACGTGTTGACATCAATTGCCGATCAGGGATATCACTCGGCCTCTCATGCCGGATTCAATTCTGAATCCAAAAAATTCCTCTCAAATTTGTCTCTTCCACTGGTTCCTCTCCGGAACTTCCCCGAGCACACCTGCCTTCATCTCACGAAGGTTCACGATGTCCGTCACCCGTCTGTGGAGCCGGATATCGAAATGTGTTCACTATCTCTCATCTCGCCTCTCTCTCCTTCCGACCTGTACAGTTGAGGACATCATGAACGAGTTCCCAGTCGGCGCTCATCATGAGCCGCAGATTCTGCAATTCCCAGGTGCTCCTGTCGCACCGGCTGCAGATGCGACTTTCACGGCTCCCACCGAAGCTGCTCCACCTCCCCAGTCCGTTCTGGTGTTTTCGCCGAGACCAGGAGCGAGACAGCTGTTGGCTGATGATGTTCGGAAACGTGGCCTGACGGTTTGTGAAACCGACAGCCCCGATGCCATGCTCTTTCATCTCAGTCGTCAGGAATTTCAAATCTGCATCATTGATGATGCAGACACAGTTTCGCGACTGCAGGAAGTTAACGTTGCCATCCGCAATCATTCGCGGTCTGTTCAGGTGCTTTGCATTGTTTCAGAAGATTCCCGCTGGGGACGTGAGACACTGCCCACATTTGAGTGTGACGTGATCGAGCGACCGTTTAATGCGACGCGTTTTGGCGGCGCTTTGATGACAGCGACTCAGAAGGCAGAGCTGATTCAGGAGAATGAAAAGCTGCGACGCCAGCTGCTGAATAGAAACCTGATGGATCTGGTCGGAAGTACGCCGGCTATGCAGTCGCTTCGTGAAAGTATTCGCATTGCTGCGGACGATGATCGTACGGTACTGGTCCGGGGTGAATCGGGAAGCGGGACCACACTGATCGCCGAAGGTCTGCATCGGTGCAGTCGTCGGGCGTCCGCACCGTTCCTGCGGATTGACTGCAGTCTGCATTCGGTTGAAACGCTTGAGTATCAGCTGTTCGGAGAGTCGACTCCGGATGGTTTTCCTGGATATTTGAGTCTGGCTGAAGGTGGATCCATTCTGCTGGACAACGTGGAAACGGTGGCATTGCCGTTTCAAAAGAGACTTGCTCAGCTGCTGGAACAGCGAGCGACGGCGCTGCTGAATGAAAATACCGATGTCCCTGATATCCGATTCATTGCAGCAACGCATTCGGACCTGAACCGGCTGGCCATGGAAGGACGTTTTCGTGACGATTTGCTGCAGCACCTGAGTGGTATCACTTTGCAGTCACCACCACTGCGTGTTCGTCAGAATGACATTCCACTGCTGGTAGAACACTTCATCGGGCAGATTTCTCTGAAGGAGGGTCGGCCACTGCGGGCCGTGACACCTCAGGCTCTGGAACTGCTTGAGGCTCATGCATGGCCCGGTAATGTTCGTGAACTGCAGAACGTGATCGAGCGGGCATGTACGGCTCAACTTTCCGACGCCATTACATCTGAGGATCTTCGTCCATGGCTGCAAAACGGAGCTACTGAAGATTCGGTGGAAGGCGTTGGAATGACGCTGAGAGAAATGGAACGGAAGCTGATCGAATCGACGTTCGCCCGATGTAATGGAAACCGCGAACGGACCGCTCAGATTCTGAAAATCGGGCTGCGTACATTGTCGGGGAAACTTAGAGAGTACGGTTATCCGCCGCGTGGTGGTCCCGGTTCCAACATTCGCATCCAGACGGCACAGCGTAAAGCGGCCTGACGGATCAACGATCGGAATACAAACAAATTAAGAAAACGGACTGCGGCGAACTCTCGTGAGAGAGTTCGCCTTTTGCATGGATATGTTACCTGCCTGGTCAGGTTTGGCCGGGTCCGAACAAGGCCTCATAAGAAGTATGTAATGAGGCATGACTGTGGACTTTTGAACACCTG
>JAKVAZ010000002.1:226609-231501 GCA_022447225.1 Fuerstiella sp.
GTAATCAATACCTGGTTCCTCTTGTTGTGTCCCCTGGTCCGACGTAGACTGTTGTTATCACCGTCTGGCGGAATTTTCCGGCTGCCGGAATGGAATCTGACTCGTTTGCTCATGCTGCAACGATTGCTGCGTCAACTGCAACACGTGGTGACCGCACTGGGCCTGCTGATCGGGATTCTGATCGGGGCGGAGTTGTGGCTGAGAACTGCGCGCCCCCGTCGAACGCCTCCCGTGGCAACTCAGGCCGATGTTGTAGACCAGTCATGGCTGGTGCCCTCGGCAACGCAACATCACCAGATGCGACCGTTGACAGAAGTTACTTCCGATTGCCACGGCATCCGGTTTCGGACTAACAGTCTCGGTCTGCGTGGCCCTGAACCCGATTTACAGGCTGATCCGGAGAAGCTGCGTGTGGTGCTGCTTGGTGATGACACTGTTCTGGGGATGTCGCTGAAGCAGGAACATACTCTCAGCTTTCAGCTGCAGAAGCATCTGGCTGTCCACCTGAACGGGACTGTAGAGGTCGTGAATGCGGGAGTGCCCGGTTATTCGCCAGTTCTCAGCCTTCTTCAGTATGATCAGGATTTGGGAAGACTCCATTCGGATATCGTCGTCCTGCATTTTGACATGTCTGACGTTGCCGACGAATCGATTCATCGGGGTCGTCTTCGAATGGACGGCAGTCGGGCTGTCTGCATACATCCACTTCTTCTGGAGAACGACAGCAGTACTAATCCACTGCTTTCGATTGCACGTGGCTCAGTTCTGGCGAATGCGGTATGTAAACAGTTTCTTGAGGTATCGGACCAGGTTACAGATACAGAACGTTATGCGTGGACACGGACCGTTCCCGGAAACGTGGAAACCCATATACGCCATGCCATGGATTCTGTCAGTCAACTTCGAGATAAAACAAAGCAAGCGAATCAAGTGCTGATCCTGACGACATCACCTGTCATGTGGCAGGTACTTACTCCCGAGTACAATCGGTCGATCAGTCTTCGCTACGGTATCACAGGCAGGCATCCGGTGACCGATGACATGCCCTTTCAGATTTTGTCGGCATGGAGTCGCCAGAGCGGAGTTCCTCTTTGTAATCCTGTGCAGGTGTTTCGGAGTTTTGAGGCTCCCGAGAAGTTGTTTCCTTCCGATAGTCCGCGTCTCTCTGTCTATGGCACTGCACTGTACGCCAGAGAACTGGCACGCACAATTCTGAGGACTCCCACGGCTGTGGCCGGCAGACTCCGAACGGTCCGGTGACAACGCGAAAGTCAGAGTGATCGGACCGTCGCAGGTCCTGGCTTGTGCAGGAGACCTGCGGGACGTAAACCATGTTCTGTCCAGCCATGAATCCCCAATACACTGAGACGCAGGTACATCGATGAGCGCGTTTGAGTCTGTTTGTCGCTATTTTGAGGAAGCCGCGGGGGTGATTGATCTGTCACCCAATATGAAGAAGCTGCTGCTGACCCCGGAACGTGAAGTCAAAGTTCAGGTTGCTATGAAGCTGGACAATGGCGAGATTGCCACGTTTGTTGGATTTCGCATGCAGCACAACAGTGCACGCGGACCCATGAAAGGGGGATTGCGGTTTCATCACGAAGTTGATGCAGAAGAGGTCCTCGCGCTGGCGTCACTGATGACCTGGAAGACTGCGGTTGTGGGGATACCGTATGGCGGAGCCAAAGGTGGTATTGCCGTTGATCCACGAAAACTGAGTGAAGGTGAACTCGAACAGATGACTCGCCGGTTCGTTGATGAAATTCAGGATGTGATTGGTCCTGACAAAGATATCCCGGCGCCGGATATGGGGACCAATGCGCAGGTGATGGCCTGGATTGTCAACCAGTACGAGAAATTTCACGGATTCAACCCGGCCTGCGTGACCGGGAAACCTTTGGAGCTTCACGGAGCGGACGGACGCGAGGAGGCCACGGGTCGGGGGGTTGGCTTGCTGACCGAAGCCCTGCTTAAGAAAAATGGCAGATCGCTGAAGGATGCAACCGTTGCCATCCAGGGGTTCGGGAATGTGGGAACATTTACTGCCGCCTACATTCATGATCGAGGTGGGAAAGTGCTCGCAATTTCCGATGTCAGTGGAGCCAAGTACGAACCGGCCGGAATTGATATTCCTGCCGCTATTGAACATGTGCAGCAGCACCGTTCGCTGGCAGATTTTGAATCGTCTCAGACGATTCAAAACGAAGAACTTCTCACGCTGGATGTCGATGTTCTCATTCCGGCGGCGCTGGGTGGCGTTATTACCAGGCAGAATGCTGATGAGATCCGAGCCCCGTATGTGATCGAGGCCGCCAATGGTCCGGTTTTGCCGGATGCGGATGATATCCTTCAGAGAAACAATGTGATCGTGCTTCCTGATGTACTGGCCAATGCCGGCGGGGTGACTGTTAGTTATTTCGAATGGGTACAAAATCAACAGTATTTCCGATGGGATCTGGAACGTACACGTAATGAACTGGCCAAAACATTGACCGACAGTTTTGAAAAGATGTGGAATCTGGCGACCGAAAAACGTATCCCGTTACGGACCGCTGCTTACCTGATGGGAATTGGCCGCGTAGGTCGAGCTACAGTACTCGCCGGGATCTGATGCATTTCCGGGAGTGCGATGCTGCCTGCCGCGGTTGCAATTTCGACGCCTGTGAGCATCGCGAAGCCTTGGGAATGACGTGTGCACCCGAAATGTCAGTGTATGATCGGCCGCAGACGCTCTGTCATGTGGTTGTTGGTGTGTTACAGATTTCGGTTGACGGTTCTCCGGACCGATCAGCGCACAGTTGAGGATCGTGCCTGCAATCAGCTGGAAATTTACTAAGACTCAGGACGTGGCATCGAGGACAATGCATGAAGATTACGGACGTTCGAGCTATTCAGCCGGTAGCGGAGAATTCACCTCCGGATTGGCGCACCACCATGGGGCAGATTCTTGTTGCTGTGGAGACGGATGTCGGCATCACCGGCTATGGTGTGGGTGGAGGCGGTGCTGCCGGTGTACACGTTGTGAATACGGTTCTTCGGGATCTGTTGCTGGGGCGGAATCCTGAATGTGTTGAAGATCTCTGGCGTGAAATGTATTTCGCAACTTTGCCGTTTGGTTGCAAAGGGCTGGCCATTATGGCTCTCAGTGGTGCTGATCTTGCCTTGTGGGATCTCCGTGGACGAGTTGCCGGAAAGCCTGTCGCTGTTCTGCTCGGTGGAAACATCGGTGATTCTATTCCCGTCTATGTCACGGTGTGGGACACCATTTCAGCATCGCAGGCCGCCGAGTTTGACGCGTTCAAGCTGCACGTGAAACGGATCGAATGTGACGAAGATCTGCACTCGATTGTCGAACTCGTTGAGGCATCACGTCGGACAGCAGGCCCGAACGGAAAACTGATGGTCGATGCCTGGATGCAGTGGGATTTACCCACAACACTGTCCGTTATTCGTATGATTGAACAATACGATGTGACCTGGATTGAAGAGCCGCTGCCTGTCGATGATCTGAGCGGGTACAACGCTCTCGTCGGTCAGTCATCAATCCCGGTCGCGGGTGGCGAACACGAGTTCACGGCAGCAGGATTTCGGCCTTTGATTGAACGCCGTCTGCATCAGGTGCTTCAGCCCGACGTCTGCTGGTGCGGTGGTATGACGCAGTTGGTCGAAATCTATCGTATGGCCACTGCTGCCGGTTTGCAGGTGTGCCCGCATCGAGGTGCCGAGGTATGGGCGCTTCACGCAATTGCAGCGCTGGATCAAAATCCGCTGGCCGAGTCCGGGCGGCCGTGGATGACCTGGGTCGGGGGACAGCCCTCAGTCGAGCAAGGCAGCGTGACACTGTCGGACGCTCCCGGATTTGGTATTGTGATTGATGAATCGAATCTTCCTGTTTGAGCTTCCATGCGGTAAGCCGGTGGTGAAATTACTTTATCATCGATCCGGAAGTTCGCGGTTGTCGGTCCTGACGATTGATTTGCAGTACGATTGGGTATGATAGAGTATTGGTCAATGTGACTCATATTCAGCATGACCGAGTTCAACGCCGGTGGTGAAAATTCGAGGATTCGTTGCACCGGTCGAAGGCCGTTCGATCATTACAAACAGGGGAAAACATGGTTCAGGTCATGGTCCGTTTGCGAAACGAGCAATCTGTGTTGTCCGAGAGAAAAGGTTGTATGATCAACGGAGCCTGGCGGAGATGGATGCTTCGCTACTCTGTCTCGTTGGCCGCTGCTTTTTTCAGTGCGACGATCGGGTTTGCACAGACGACGGTGACCGTGCCTTCGGTGGATCCGCACGCACAGCGCGGGCGCCCTGATCCTAATGTGATCGTGGAGTCTCTCAGAGGAGCGGCGACACATCGCGATATCACCGCATGGTGGATCAGCAATTCCGGGTTTTGTGTGCAGATGGACGACAAGGTGGTGTTGACAGATCCGGTGATCGAACTGGCCCGCGACTGGGACCCGCTGGGTTCAGAAATGGGCTGGCGTACATGGAATAGCCAGCTGGGCGAAGCGCTGCAGCCGGTTTGGCAGAGTGATCATGTTGTGCCACTGCGTTTCCGACTGCCAATGCTGGCACGAGAGATGCCGCAGTGTGATCTCGTTGTCGTGAGCCACCCACACGAGGACCATGGTTCTTCAAAGACCCTGCGAGTTCTTGGCCAACACACCAATGCTCACTTTTGCGGGCCGCACGACATGAAACAGAAGTTTCTGGACGTGGGTATTCCTGAGGATCGCATCCACGTCAACCTGCCTGGACGTTCAGAGAACATCAACGGACTGGATGTGGAATGGACGTACGCGACGCACGGGCCACCAACGTTTGCCTCGGGCTATCTTGTTGATGATGGTAAGAATCGGGTCTATTACACGGGTGACAAC